>NZ_CP029353.1:300000-470000 GCF_003130795.1 Azospirillum thermophilum | reverse complement strand
ACCGCCTACGCCCATCTCAGCCGCTTCGCCAAGGGTGCGCAGCGCGGCGCGCGCGTCGAGCAGGGCGACGTCATCGGCTATGTCGGCACCACCGGACGGTCCACCGGCCCGCACCTGCATTACGAGGTGCTGAAGGCCAACCACCAGGTCGACCCGCGCTCGATCGACCTCCCCACCGGCGAGAAGCTGGCCGGACGCGAGTTGCAAGCCTTCGAGCAGACCATGAAGACGCTCGACAAGGCTTTCGAGACGGCCCGCAGCAGCCTGCAGCTTGCCCGCACCCCCGCCCCGGCGGAGGAGAAGGGCTGCACCACGGCCACGAGCTGCTGAGCGGCGCCGGCCGTCAGCTCTGATTCATCATGTTGCGCAGCGCGCCGACGAGCTGGCGCGCGCTGTCCTCGTTCTCCAGCAGCTTCTGCAGGGCCTCGCGCATCTGCATGGCCTTGGGCTTCTGCTGCATGGCGCGTTCGATGGCGACGTCGGCCGGCACGTCCGGCTCCGCGGCGGGAACGCCGGCGGCCGGCGGCTTCGACGGCAGGGTCCTGGACATGACGGCTTCTCCTGGCTCCGGCCTGACCTGCCGGACAGCTTACCCCCGATGGCGGGTCAGCGGTAGAGGCCGGCCGACTCGGTCGCCTCGCCGCCGGTTCCCAGCTTGAATTCGGTGACGCCGGCCGCGGTCTCGGGATTGATGCCGCCGAGGTCGAGCCAGCGCACCCCGCGCTCCTTCAAGGCGAGCGCCGTACGCCACAGGATCAGCCGCATGGCACCGGCCTTGCGCCCCTGCTCGTTCGACCAGCCGACCTGATAGGTGGCGGCATTGCCGTGGCGGAAGAACAGGCCGCTCGCCACCGCGGTCCTGCCGTTCTGCAAGGCGGCCGTCATCAGCGCGCCGTCCGTCTTTCCGCCGCCCTTCACCATGGCGTTGCGCAGCCGCACCGCCAGCGCCCCCGTCATCGGACGGAACTGCTTGGCCAGCGCCTGCTCGTGCTCCTGCTTCATCAGCCAGGGCAGGTTCTTCGCCTCCCAGTCGAAATCGAGGAGAAGCCCCGCCTTCTCGGCGCCCTTCAGCCGCTGGCGCCAGTCGCGGGCAAGGCCGGCGCGAAGCTCCTCCTCGCTCTTCGACAGGTCGAGCCAGACGGTGCGGTAACCGGGGCCGAAGCGCCGGAAGCCGCACCGCGACAGCAGCGCCGCCGCCCCGTCCCCGGCCGGCAGCTCCGGCAGCAGGCTGGCGCGGCTCAATGGATTATCGGGGCATTCCTTGCGCAGGAGGCGAAAGGTCTCCTCCAGCACGCCGGCCTCCGGCACCGCGCCGTCCAGCCACAGGGGGCCGCGGTGCATCTGGCGCTGGGTGAACAGCTTGAGCTGCCGCCGTTCGAGGAGCTGCAGGATGCCCGCCGGCTCCCCGTCCTGCCGGATGACACCGAGGCGCGGGACATAGCCGTGGGTACGGCCCATCGCCTGGGCATAGGCGAAGCTCTGCGGCAGGGTGGAGCGGGCGACGCGCTCCCAAAGGGCGGCCCACTCCCCCATGGTGCCTTCGTTCCAGGCGATGGTGACCGGCATGGGCGGCGCCCGGATCAGGCCGGCGGCAAGGCGGCGGTCGCCTCTTCCACCTGCGCGAAGGTCGGCCTGTATTCGGGTTCAAGCACGTTTCTCGCATACTCGACCGAGATGGCCGGGGCATAGCCGGAGAGGTGGGCGATCAGGCCGGTCTTCATCGCCTGATAGTACTTGCCCTCGGCGTTGTAGATGTGCTTCAGGCCGGCGGCCATCGGCGCGAAGAAGCCGTAGGCGAACAGCACGCCGGAAAAGGTGCCGACCAGCGCCGCGCCGATCAGCTTGCCCAGCACCTCCGGCGGTTCGGTGATCGAACCCATGGTATGGATCACGCCCAGCACCGCCGCCACGATGCCCAGCGCCGGCACGCCGTCCGCCACGTTCTGAATGGCGTCGGAGACCCGCTGGTGGTCGTGGTGCATCGTCTCGATATCCTCGTCCATCAGGTCGACCAGCTCGTGCGGATTGTCCGCGCCGAGCGACATCAGCCGCAGGTAGGTGCAGAGGAAGGAGATGGCGTGGTGGTCGCCGTAGAACTTGGGGAACTGCTGGAAGAGCGGAGAATCCTCGGGCTTCTCGATATGCTGCTCGAGCGCCAGGAGGCCCTTGGTCTTCGCGATCTTGAAGACCTGGTACATCATGGTCAGCAGCTCGAGGAAGTCCTCCTTCTTGTATTTCGGTCCCTTGAACAGGTGGCCGATTTCCTTGCCGGTGTGGGAAACCACCGATTTTGGATTGCCGATGAAGAAGGCGCCGAGCGCAGCCCCGAGGATGATCACGAACTCGAAAGGCTGCCACAGCACGCCGAGATGGCCGCCGGCCATGGCATAGCCACCGAACACGCAGCCGAGCACGGTGACGAAGCCGATGATCACGAACATGCGGGTCAATCCTCCAGAGTCCAGGCACGCCGCGGAACCAGTGACGGCCAAACCTCTTGAGGTTCGGTAAACGCGCCGCCCCGGATCATGCGGTGTCGCAGACAGGTCACGGACTCTACCCAGCGCAGCGGGGACTGTCACGAAAGGAGTAGCCCGGCGGAGACAGTATCCGGATCTTGCCGCGGCGATGCGCCGGAACGGAAAAGGGGCCGCCCCTGCAGGCGGCCCCCTCCCCGTTCAGCCCGGTGTCGCGGCGGTCAGCCGATGCGCCAGACGTCCGGCGAGGCTTCCAGACGCTTCAGCAGTTCGACGCGCTGCTGCTCGATCTCGCCCGGCAGGTGGGTGCCGAAGCGGTTGAACAGTTCCTCCTGGTCGCGGGCCTCCGCCTCGGCTTCCTTCCGGTCGATGTCCATGATCTTGCGGAACTTGTCCTCGGAGAAGTCGAGGCCGGACCAGTTCAGGTCCTGGTAGCGCGGAGAATAGCCGAACGGGCTCTTCGCCGGCTCCGGCGCCCGGCCGCGGACGCGGTCGACGATCCACTTCAGGACGCGCATGTTGTCGCCGAAGCCCGGCCACACGAACTTGCCGTTCTCGTCCTTGCGGAACCAGTTGACGCGGTAGATGCGCGGCAGGTTCTCCACCTTGCCTTCCATCGACAGCCAATGGTTCCAGTAGTCGGCCATGTTGTAGCCGCAGAAGGGCAGCATGGCGAACGGGTCGCGGCGGATGGCGGCCTGGCCGACGGCGGCGGCGGTCGCCTCCGAGCCCATGGTCGCCGCCCAGTAGACGCCCTCGCGCCAGTTGTACGCCTCGAACACCAGCGGGAAGGTCTTGGACAGGCGGCCGCCGAAGATGAAGGCGGAGATCGGAACGCCCGCCGGGTTCTCCCACTCCGGATCGATGGACGGGCACTGGCTGGCCGGCGCGGTGAAGCGCGAGTTCGGGTGCGCGGCGGGACGGCCGCAGCCCGGGGTCCAGTCCTTGCCCTGCCAGTCGATCAGGTGTGCCGGCGGCTCGTCCGTCAGGCCTTCCCACCACACGTCGCCGTCGTCGGTCAGCGCGACGTTGGTGAAGATGACGTTGTGGTCCAACGTCTTCAGCGCGTTCGGGTTCGACTTGACGCTGGTGCCCGGCGCCACGCCGAAGAAGCCGGCCTCCGGGTTGATGGCGCGCAGCGTGCCGTCCGGCTGCGGCTTGATCCAGGCGATGTCGTCACCGATGGTGCGGACCTTCCAGCCCTCGAAATCCTTCGGCGGGACCAGCATGGCGAAGTTGGTCTTGCCGCAGGCCGACGGGAAGGCGGCGCCGACATAGGTCTTCTCGCCGGTCGGGCTCTCGACGCCCAGGATCAGCATGTGCTCGGCCAGCCAGCCCTGCTCGCGGCCCATCGACGAGGCGATGCGCAGCGCGAAGCACTTCTTGCCGAGCAGCGCGTTGCCGCCGTAGCCCGAGCCGTAGGAGACGATCGAGTGCTCCTCCGGGAAGTGGACGATGTACTTGTGCTCGGCGTTGCAGGGCCACGGCACGTCCTTCTGGCCCGGCTCCAGCGGGGCGCCGACCGAATGCAGGCACGGCACGAAATCGCCGTCGCCCAGCACGTCCAGCACCTTCTGGCCCATGCGGGTCATGATCCGCATGTTCACGGCGACATAGGGGCTGTCGGAGATCTGCACGCCGATATGCGCGATGTCGGAGCCCAGCGGGCCCATGCTGAAGGGCACCACATACATGGTGCGGCCGCGCATGCAGCCCTCGAACAGCCCGTCCAGCTTGGCCTTCATCTCGGCCGGGGCGACCCAGTTGTTGGTCGGGCCGGCATCCTCCTGCCGTTCGGAGCAGATGAAGGTGCGGTCCTCGACGCGGGCGACGTCGCCCGGATCGGACCGGCAGAGGTAGGAGTTCTGGCGCTTGGCCTCGTTCAGCTTGATGAAGGTGCCGGCCTCCACCATCTCGGCGCAGAGCCGGTCATACTCTTCCTGCGAGCCGTCGCACCAGTGCACCCGCTCGGGCTTGCACTTGTTGGCGATCTCCTCGACCCAGGCCAGGAGCTTCTTGTTCCGCGTCCGCGTGGTTCCAGTCATCGTCTGCCTCTCACGTCGTCACCGGAACCGGCATGCCGGGGTTCCATCCTGCGCTGCGCCCCCCTGGCGCCCGCAGGCCCGGAAATACAGGCCGGTCCGGCCGAAGACTTGTCCATGGTCGATCAGTGGCGGTCGCGACCGCCTGTTCAGCATCACCGCCGCGAGAAGCCTCTCCCGGCGTCGCCACGACATGGTGGTCCAAGGGCTGATGGCCCGGACGGAAAACGGGTCGGTCCGTTATGGTCCACTGATATGATCTCCTGGTTGCGCTGGTTTTGCGCCGCTTGTGCGGCGTCTGGTTGGTTGCTTGGCCGTTATTGTGCTCGGCCTGGTGGATCGGCTGGTCTCAGGCCGGCTGCCCCATCCGGGGGTCGGCTCCTTTCTGGCGCGCCCGACGGGCCAGCCCGGCCAGGACCCGTCGTGCGTCATGGGGATCCGATACGCGCTGATCGAAGTCAACCCGGGCAACCGCGGCCCCGTGCCGCAGGTCGCACCCCTCCGGGTCGATCCCGGTCATCACCCAGCGCGCGGCGGACGGATCCGCCGCTCCGGGACCGGAGGGCGGCAGGCCGAGCAGGGCGGTCGCATAGAGCGCGATGGCGTCGGCGTGGTCGGCGTTCATGTGCGCGAGGATATCAGGCTCGGCCTCGGCCAGCGCAAGCGGCACATTCGGCATCAGCAGGTCGCCGGAGGCTATCCAATGGATCTGGCCGAAACCGGCGACCAGGTGCGCGCGCTCCACCGCGATCCGGTAGACGGCGAAGTCGCCGAAGCCGGCGTAGACCGCGGCGTCCGGGTGGCGGTTGAGGAAGCGCGCGCGATGGCGGGGATCGTCGGTGCGCTCCGCCCGGCCGAGGACGGACACGCGGGCGCCGGCCAGCGGCTGGACCATGCCCTGGGTCGCGTCGAACAGCAGCCCGACCCGCGGGTCGGCGGCGATGTTGCGGGTGTGGTCGGCCAGTCCGGAGATCAGCAGGATCGGCGCCGCGTCATGGTCGAGCGCCACCAGAACCAGCGAGGGATAGGGCCAGCCGGCCCCCTGCCCGTCCGGCCGCTGCAGGGTCGTCAGCGCCGCGCGGTCGACCGACCGCATGACACGGCGCGCCCGGTCGCCCGGGGCCTCTCCCGCCGGCGACGGCGTCGGAACGGTCCCGGCCGGTTTGTCCCCCTCGGATAGGGAAGGGGCGCCGTCCGCCTTGGCCGAAGGCACGGCTTTCGAAGAATCAGTGGACCTCATGCCCTTTGCGAGTGCGCTCTCCCGTGCGGCGCCGTTTCCCCGGCGTCACATTGGTGCCATATTGGACCATAGGAATGTCGCGGGAAAAGCGAAAACTGCCGCCGATGCCGCGGGCCTGCCGCAATCGGGGGTCAGATTCACCTCGGAAGCACCCCGAATCCGTCACGATGCTTTCGTTTTTTCCCGTGAGAGAGGAGGTAGAACGCTCCCATGCCGCAGACCGTCGCCCTGGTGGATGACGACCGCAACATCCTGACCTCCGTGTCGATCGCTCTGGAGGCGGAGGGGTTCGAGGTGCGCACCTATACCGACGGGGCCGAGGCCCTGCGCGGGCTGACCCAGCGTCCGCCCGACCTCGCGGTGCTCGACATCAAGATGCCGCGCATGGACGGGATGGAGCTGCTGCAGCGGCTGCGCCAGACCAGCCGCATGCCGGTCATCTTCCTGACCAGCAAGGACGACGAGCTGGACGAGCTGATGGGCCTGCGCATGGGGGCGGACGACTACATCAGGAAGCCCTTCTCCCAGCGCCTGCTGATCGAGCGGATCCGCACCCTGCTGCGCCGGTCCGCCCTGGGCGGCGAGCCGGAGACGATCGATCCCGTCCAGGTGCTGACCCGCGGCCCCCTGCTGCTCGACAGCGCCCGTCATGCCTGCCAGTGGAAGGGGCAGCCGATCGACCTGACGGTGACGGAGTTCCTGCTGGTCAAGGCGCTCGCCCAGCGGCCGGGCCATGTGAAGAGCCGCGACCAGCTCATGGACGCCGCCTATGGCGAGCACGTCTATGTCGACGACCGCACGATCGACAGCCACATCAAGCGGCTGCGCAAGAAGTTCAAGGCGATCGACCCCGATTTCTCCCAGATCGAAACGCTCTATGGCGTCGGCTACCGATACAAGGAATAGCCGCCCGCCGGCCCGCCGCGCCGTGCCGCCCGCCCGCCCCCGCGGCGGCCGCGAGGGGACGCCCGCCACCCCGCAGGAGCGCAACGGCGAGCGGCGGCCCCGCCCGCGCCGGCGCATCTCGCCGCTGACCCTGCGCATCCTGGCGGTCAACGTGCTGGCGCTGCTGCTGCTGGCGGCGGGGCTGCTCTATCTCGGCCGCTACCAGGACCGGCTGATCCAGGCGGAGCTGGAGGCGCTGGCGACCGAGGCGCGCATCTTCGCGTCGGCGCTGGGCGAGGGGGCGGTGCAGCGCAACTTCATCCCCTCCGACATTCCCGGCGAGGAGGGCGGGCGCGAGACCTACGAGCTGTCGCCGGAACTGGCGCGCCAGATGGTCCGCCGCCTGGTGGAGGCGACGGCGACCCGCACCCGCCTCTACGGCGTGGACGGCCATACCCTGTCGGACAGCCGGGTGCTGACAGGCTCCATGGGCGGCATCGAGATCCGCGAGCTGCCGCAGCCGGCACCGGGCGATGCGCTGTCGCGCGCCATCAACGAGCTGTACAGCCGCCTGATCGACGTGGTGCCGAGCCGCGAGGACCTGCCGCTCTACCGCGAGGCCCCCGACGCGCCCACCCCGGACGTGGAGCGCGCGCTCGTCGGCGAGACGGCGGCCACTGCCTGGCGGGTCGAGGCGACGAGCGGCGAGCCCGAGCTTCTGCTGACCGTGGCGGTGCCGGTGCAGCGCTACCGCGAGGTGCTGGGGGCCGTGCTGCTCAGCCGCGGCGGCGGCGAGATCGACCGCGCCATACGCTCCGTCCGCTTCGACATCCTGCGGGTCTTCGCCGTGTCGCTGCTGGTCACGGTCGCCATGTCGCTCTATCTCGCCGGTACCATCGCCCGGCCGATCCGCCGGCTCGCCCAGGCGGCCGACCGGCTGCGCGCCGGCCACGGACGCCACACCGAGATCCCCGACCTCACCGCCCGCGGCGACGAGATCGGCGAGCTGTCCGGCGTGCTACGCGACATGACCGCCGCCCTGTGGGCGCGCATGGACGCCATCGAGCGCTTCGCCGCCGACGTGGCGCACGAGATCAAGAACCCGCTGACCTCGCTGCGCAGCGCGGTGGAGACGGCCAACCGCATCTCAGACCCCGACCGGCGGGCCCGCCTGATGGCGATCATCGCCGACGACGTGCAGCGGCTGGACCGCCTGATCAGCGACATCTCCAACGCCTCGCGGCTCGACGCCGAGCTGTCGCGGGCCGAGCTGGAGCCGGTCGACCTCGGCGCCATGCTGGGGATGCTGGCGGAGATGCATGATCCCGTCGCCGGCGCGGACGGCGACGAGGACGCGGATCCGACGGCGCCGCGCATCCAGCTCGACCTGACGCCGGGGGAGCGGCTGGTGGTCCCCGGGCTGGAGGGACGGCTGACCCAGGTCTTCCAGAACCTGATCGCCAACGCCCTGTCCTTCTCGCCCCCCGGCGGCACGGTGCGGCTGTCGGCGCGCCGGACCGGCGGCATGGTGGAGGTGACGGTCAGCGACGACGGCCCCGGCATTCCCGAAGGCAAGGAGGAGGCGATCTTCGAGCGCTTCTACACCGAACGGCCGGCGGGCGAGAAGTTCGGCACCCATTCCGGCCTCGGCCTGTCGATCTCCAAGCAGATCGTCGAGGCGCATGACGGCACCATCGCTGCGACGAACCGCCCCACCGCCGAAGGTAGAGCAGCCGGCGCCACCTTTATCGTCCGGTTGCCCAGCTCATAGTCCTGTCTTAGGAAAGTTGCACTGGATTTGCGGAAAAGGTGGACAAACCTCTGGCGGAGCGCGATGCTGTCGAAGGTCATAGTGCGATCGCAGCATCGGTTGGACGCTTCCGGGCTCGTCGGCTGGCCTCAGGCAATCCGGAGGGTCCCTCATGTCCCCGCCCGCCCAGCACCTGCCCGACCACACTGCCCCAGCCCAGGTGATCGACTTCCGTCGTTACCGGCTCGCCCGGCTGATCCGCGACGCCGGGCAGCAGCAGAGCGACCTCGCCCGCATGATGCGCGCGTCCGCCGCCGAGCGGACGCAGCTCGCCGAAGCGTTGCAGGGCGCACAGCAGCACCTCGCGCGGATCGCCGAGAGCTACAAGGACCTGCTGACCAGGCTGAAGCGCGAGAAGGACTTCCGCGATGCCTGCCTGGAGGCCGCCGACCTCGACGACGTCGAGGAGATGGTGCGCCGCCGCGACGCGCTGGTGCGCGAATTGGAGGATATCCGGCGCACCGCCCCCCAGCCGGCCGGAAGCAAGGCGGGATCGTAAGGGAAAAGGTG
Organism: Azospirillum thermophilum; assembly: GCF_003130795.1. Lineage (NCBI taxonomy): Bacteria > Pseudomonadati > Pseudomonadota > Alphaproteobacteria > Rhodospirillales > Azospirillaceae > Azospirillum > Azospirillum thermophilum. Next base: position 461,036 of record NZ_CP029353.1, on the reverse strand, counting down.
CTCGCAAGCGGTTTCGCCCGCATGTCCCGCCGTCATCCCCCAGAGCATAGCCACCCAGAGCATACCATTGACAGAACCCGCAGTACGTCTCACCTTCGCGGGATCATGGTGACGATCCACGGCACCTGCGTCCTGGTCTCCGGCATCGGTATTTTGTTGCGGGGGGCCTCGGGCAGCGGAAAATCCGACCTGGCCTTGCGGCTGATCGACGGCGGGGCGCAACTCGTCGCCGATGACCGCGTAGAATTGTTCGTTGCCGGCGGCGGCGAGGACGGAACGGTCGCCGCCCGCGCGCCGGAGCGGCTGGCCGGGCTGCTGGAGGTGCGCGGGGTCGGCATCCTGCCGGTGCCCCATGTGGCATCCGCCCCGGTCGGGCTGGTCGTCGACCTCGTCCCCCACGGCCATGTGGAGCGGCTGCCCGATCCGGAGGTCGTCCGCCTGCTCGACCGCCCGGTGCCGCGCCTGGCGCTCGCCCCCTTCGACGCCTCGACGCCCGCCAAGCTGCGCGTCGCCGCCGCCGCCGTCCGGGAAGACCGGCTGGGAGAGGTCCCGGTGTTCCCATGACGACCCAGCCAACCGACAATACGACGACGGATTCCCAATCCCAGCCCCAGCGCGGCCGCGTCGTGCTGATCACCGGCATGTCGGGCGCCGGCCTGTCGGTGGCGCTGAAGGCGCTGGAGGACCTCGGCTACGAGGCGGTGGACAACCTGCGCCTGTCGCTGGTTTCCGCCCTGCTGCAGCAGGCCGACCCGCGCCGCCGCCCGGTGGCGCTGGTGATCGACAGCCGGACCCGCGATTTCTCCGCCCAGGCCTTCCTCGACGAGCTGGACGAGCTGGCGGCGCACCCGGAGCTCGACGTGCGCCTCGTCTTCCTCGACTGCGGCGACGAGGTGCTGCAGCGCCGCTTCACCGAGACGCGGCGGCGCCACCCGCTGGCGACCGACCGGCCGGTGCCCGACGGCATCCAGCGCGAACGCGCCCTGCTCTATCCGCTGAAGCAGCGCGCCGACGTCACCATCGACACGACGCAACTCTCCATTCACGATCTGCGGCGCATCCTGTCCGGACATTTCCAGCGCGACGCCCAGCCGGCGCTGCAGGTCTTCGTCACCTCCTTCTCCTTCCGGCAGGGCCTCCCGCGCGAGGCCGACCTGGTGTTCGACGTGCGCTTCCTGACCAACCCGCATTACGACCCGGAGCTGCGCCCCTGACGGGGCTGGATCCGGCGGTCGCGGCGCGGGTGGAGGGCGACCCGGATTTCCCGGCCTTCTTCCGCGGGCTGACCGGCCTGCTGCGCCCGCTGCTTCCGCGCTTCGCCCAGGAGGGCAAGAGCTATCTGACCATCGCCATCGGCTGCACCGGCGGCAAGCACCGCTCCGTCTTCGTGGCCGAGCGGCTGGCCGCCTGGATCCGCGAGATGGACATCAAGGTCGCCATCAGCCACCGCGAGCTGGAACGGCGCGAGGCCGACCGGACCGGCGCGCGGCAGGGCTGACGACACAAGACCCGGATCCGTCACCATGATGCGAGACACCCCGATAAGGAACGAATGGGACGAGACGATTTGCCAGCTGGACAATTCCCCCTGCATACGGCCCCTTCCAAGGCGACCATGACGACCGAAACGACGATCAAGACCCCTGGGGAGGATCCAACCTTGAAGGACATCCCATGATTGGCATGGTTCTGGTGACCCACGGGCGGCTCGCCGAAGAGTTCATCGCCGCGCTCGAGCATGTGGTGGGCGAACAGCCGCAGGTGCGCGCGGTGTGCATCGGCCCGGAAGACGACATGGAACAGCGCCGGCAGGACATCCTGAACTCGGTCGCCGAAGTGGACGACGGGTCGGGCGTCGTGGTCCTGACCGACATGTTCGGCGGCACCCCGTCCAACCTCGCCATCTCCATCATGGACAAGGCGAAGGTCGAGGTGATCGCCGGGGTCAACCTGCCGATGCTGATCAAGCTGGCCAGCGTCCGCAAAAACGAGTCCCTCGCCCATTCGGTGATCGCCGCCCGCGACGCGGGGCAGAAGTACATCAACGTGGCCTCCTCCCTGCTGTCGGACTGACCATCCATGAGCGACACCGATCAGACGGAACCGGCCGCCGGTTCTACCGCCGGCCCCCCCGCCGGCGACCGCGACGGCGGAAATCCCGAGGCCTGCCAGACCGTCACCATCACCAACCAGCGCGGCCTGCACGCCCGCGCCTCGGCCAAGTTCGTCAAGCTGGCTGCGACCTTCGATTGCGAAATCGAGGTGCGCCGCGGGGAGACGGTGGTCTCCGGCGAATCGATCATGGGCCTGATGATGCTGGCCGCCGGTCCCGGCACGTCGGTGGAGCTGTGCGCCTATGGCCGGGACGCGGAAACGGCCATCGCGGCCCTGGCAGACCTGATCATCCGCAAGTTCGATGAAGACTGAGACACCGGCCGGCGCGGCCGGACCGGCGAGGACGCTGCGCGGGCTCGGCGTATCGCCCGGCATCGCCATCGGCCCCGCCCATGTGGTGGAAAGCGGCGCCGTCGCCATCCCCGAATACACCCTCCCGCCCGAGGAGGTGGAGGCCGAGGTCGCCCGCTTCCAGGAGGCTGCCGCCAAGGCGCGCCGCCAGATCCGCAAGCTGAAGTCCAAGGCGCTGGTCCTGCCCGATTCGGCGTCGGAGGAGATCGGCTTCCTGCTCGACGCCCATCTGCAGATGGTGACCAACTCGCGCCTGACCCGCGGGGCGGAAAAGCGCATCCGCGAGCAGAGGGTGAATGCCGAGGCCGCCATCCAGGCGGAGATCGCCAGCATCGCCGAGAGCTTCGCCGGCATGACGGACGCCTATCTGGCCGCCCGCATCGGCGACGTGCGCGAGGTCGGCCGGCGGCTCACCCGCAACCTGATGCGGCAGGAATTCAAGGCCTTCTCCCACCTGCCTCCCGGCAGCATCGTGCTGGCGGAGGAGTTGACGCCCGCCGACACGGCGCTGCTCGACCCGCGGATCGTTGCGGGCATCGCCACCGTGCTGGGCGGGGCGGAGGGGCACACCGCCATCATGGCCCGCTCGCTCGGGCTTCCCGCCGTGCTCGGCGCCGCCGGACTGCTGGCCGGGCTGAAGAACGGCACCCCCGTCATCGTCGACGGCATCCAGGGCCGGGTCATCATCGATCCGACGCCCGAGATGCTGGAGGAGTATGGCGTCCGCCGCGCCCAGCGCGAGCGCGAGCGCGAGCAGCTCAAGGGTCTGCGCAAGCTGCCGGCGGTCACCCGCGACGGCACCGCCATCACGCTGCAGGCCAACCTGGAGTTGCCCCGCGACCTGGAGCATGCGCTGGAGAACGGCGCGCAGGGCATCGGCCTGCTGCGCACCGAGTTCCTGTTCATGAACCGCGACCAGCTCCCCGACGAGGACGAACAGTACGAGGTGCTGCGCTCGATCATCGAGGGGATGGGCGGCCGTACGGTCACCGCCCGCACCATGGACGTCGGCGGCGAGAAGCTGGCCGGCTGGATGGCGGGACGCTACGGCGATCCGCCCAACCCGGCGCTCGGCCTGCGTGCCGTCCGGCTCGGCCTGCGGGAGCCCAAGCTGCTGGAGACGCAGCTTGCCGCCATGCTGCGCGCCGGGGCTCACGGCCCCCTGCGCATCCTGCTGCCGATGATCTGCAACGTGTCGGAGGTGCAGAAGGTGCGGGAAATGATGGGCCAGGTCGCCCGCCGCCTGCGCCGCCGCGGCGCCGCCATCGCCGACCCGCTGCCGCCGGTCGGGGTGATGGTGGAGATCCCCGGCGCCGCCCTGTCGGCCGACGCGCTGGCCTATGCCGCCGACTTCTTCGCCATCGGCACCAACGACCTGACGCAGTACACGCTGGCGATCGACCGCAGCGACGAGCAGGTGGCGACGCTCTACGACCCGCTGCATCCGGCGGTGCTGCGCCTGATCCAGTTCACGGTGGAGGCGGCGCTGCGGTCCCGCATCCCGGTGTCGGTGTGCGGCGAGATCGCCGGTGATCCGCGCTACACGGCGCTGCTGCTGGGGCTCGGCGTCCGCGAGCTGTCGATGTCGCCGCCCTCGATCCCCAAGGTGAAGCAGCGCATCCGCTCCCTGGACGTGATCGAAGCCGCCCGCCGCGCCCGCGTCATCATGGACCAGAGCGACAGCGGGCGGATCGCCGCCCTGCTGGACGATTTCAACACGGTGGCGTGAGGAGCCGCCGCCTATAGAACCAGGTTCGGAAGCGGCTGCACTTCCCTGACGCCGATTTCCCGACGCGCAGCGGCGATCTTTTCCAGGTCGTCATGCCCTCTGGCATTCGATGCGGCGACCTCCAGCACAGTGTCGATTTCATCAAACCTGCGCAGCCCTTTGAGGGCTTTGGCGAGACTGATGTAATATCGCATATCGTTCGGATCGATATCTATCAGCGTCTTGAACCTGATCGCCGCCTCCCGCCACTTCTTCGACCGAAGAAGTATCGCAGCATAGGTTGACAGTGTGTTTTCATCATCAGGAGAGATCTTCAGCGCTTCATCCATATCTTCCTCGCTGAGCCTCTGCATTTCCTCGGAAAACTGATCGATGTTCTTCCGTGCAACAGCTCGGTTCTTCAGCAGGAGCACGCGCCTGTTGGGGTCCCCTGACGGTCCGAGCCTTTCAAGAAGCAAAGAGCAGATCTGTTCAAGATCCGAGTACCGATCAGCCCTTATGAGCGAATCGAATATTCTCTTGAGCTGATACTCGCTTGTTCCCGAATCGAGTTTCCTGTAGAATTCAATGGCCTCGTCGCGCCTCTGCGGAACCATTTCAGTCATCAAACTGTACAGCTCAACTTTTGCACTATACCTGCCCGGGTCGCGCTCCAAGGCCTGCTCATACAGCCAGAGAGCAAGCCCGCCCATACCGTTTTTCCGGCACAGGTCACCAACCTCCTCGATCATCGACGCCTGCACGAATTGGGGGCGATCCTTGGTCGAAAGGACCAGCTCTTCGAACTGAGACAAGAGCTCATAGAGTCTGTTTCTCGACTCCTCATCAGTACAGTCGTTCTCGTCTATCCGATCGAATTCAATTTTCAGCTTCCGCACCATACTCTCGGCTACGACGCGATCCGTCAAAATGCTGTTCTCTGATATCTTCTTCTTGAGTGTCGCGACTTCCTTCAGAGCATCGTCTTTCTCCTTGAGCGTCGCCGACAGGGAGCTTTCAGCCAATGCCAGTCTCGAAGTGACCTCGCTCATGTTCTGCTTGAGGATCTGGTCAACTTCGTTGAATCGCACCCATCCGGGACGAGGCGTGAATTCGAAATGATGGATCAGCGCCCTTTGACAGAAAACCGCCAGTTCGCTCCGATCTTTCCAGGGCATCACAATCGGGTCCGCCTGAACCCTGTTTCGGAAACGAATGAATGCTTCCGTATCGTCTCCGTCGATGATGGACGGATTTCTTGAAATAGACTCCTTGCGGGCCTCTTCCGTCATCACGAAGGCGATCACCGGGATTTTCTGGCTGAGCGCGTATTCATACTCCAGCTCCGTATAGCTTTTCCCGGATGACTTTTCTTTTTCTCCGTACCTCACCCCGAGAATGAGAAAAAAGTAGTCAGCCTGATCAATCTGCTTCTTTATGTAGCTAATCTTATCACCTGCCGAAGATATAAAGCGCTCCATGCCGAGAGGGATGTGCAACAGATCGACCACCGTCTTGAAAACGACATCCCTCTCTTCAATCAGATCCTTGTAAGTGGAGCTGACGAATATCTGGAATTTCTTGTTGAAAATGGCAGACATCGTGACAACCCTCTTTAGGATAGTTTAGATCGTCATTTTATAAAAATTCCCTGACCTCATCAACGGCTCGCTACCTGGTGACGTATGTATTCAATGATATGTTACTCATGCGGGTGATCCGGGTCCGCGTCCACCCGCCCCACCCTGTCGCCATCCATACATAAAGATATCTTTATGCTTGCACCCTAACGGCTGCGCTGATACACCCTGCTGGCAAGAGGCGGTCCCGAGGCCGCCCTTCGCCGTTTCAGCCATCCGTCCGTTCAGGAGACACGCCCCATGGCCGCCAGCTTCACCGACTACAAGGTCAAGGACATCAGCCTCGCCGAGTGGGGCCGCAAGGAGATCACCATCGCCGAGACGGAGATGCCCGGCCTGATGGCTCTGCGGGAGGAGTTCGGTGATTCGAAGCCGCTGAAGGGCGCGCGCATCGTCGGCTGCCTGCACATGACCATCCAGACGGCGGTGCTGATCGAGACGCTGACGGCGCTGGGCGCCACCGTGCGCTGGTCCTCCTGCAACATCTTCTCGACCCAGGACCAGGCCGCCGCCGCCATCGCCGCCGCCGGCATCCCGGTCTTCGCCTGGAAGGGCGAGACGGAGGAGGAGTTCTGGTGGTGCATCGAGCAGACCCTGCGCGGTCCGGACGGATGGACCCCGAACATGATCCTGGACGATGGCGGCGACGTCACCCAGATCATGCACGACAAGTATCCGGAGATGCTGGACGACGTCCGCGGCCTGTCGGAGGAGACCACCACCGGCGTCCATCGTCTCTATGAGATGATGAAGAAGGGCACGCTGAAGGTCCCGGCCATCAACGTGAACGACAGCGTCACCAAGTCCAAGTTCGACAACCTCTACGGCTGCCGCGAGTCGCTGGTCGACGGCATCAAGCGCGCCACCGACGTGATGGTGGCCGGCAAGGTCGCCGTGGTCGCCGGCTATGGCGACGTCGGCAAGGGCTCGGCCGCCAGCCTGCGCTCGCAGGGCGCCCGCGTCCTGGTGACGGAGATCGATCCGATCAACGCGCTCCAGGCCGCCATGGAAGGCTATCAGGTGGTGACCATGGACGAGGCCGCCCCGCTGGGCGACATCTTCGTCACCGCCACCGGCAACGTGGACGTCATCACGCTGGACCACATGCGCCAGATGAAGGACCGCGCCATCGTCTGCAACATCGGCCACTTCGACAGCGAGATCCAGATCGAGGCCCTTCGCAACTACAAGTGGGAAGAGGTCAAGCCGCAGGTCGACGAGGTCGTCTTCCCCGACGGCAAGCGCCTGATCGTGCTGGCCCAGGGCCGTCTGGTGAATCTGGGCTGCGCCACCGGCCACCCCAGCTTCGTGATGAGCGCCAGCTTCACCAACCAGGTGCTGGCCCAGATCGAGCTGTGGACCAACCACCAGAACTACGAGCGCAAGGTCTATGTGCTGCCCAAGCACCTGGACGAGAAGGTCGCCCGTCTGCACCTCGACAAGATCGGCGCCAAGCTGACCACCCTGACCGACAAGCAGGCCGCCTACATCGGCGTCAACGCCGCCGGCCCGTTCAAGCCGGACCACTACCGCTACTGATCCGGAGCACGGGTCCGGCCATCCGGCCGGATCCAGCCCGCCGAAAACGCGAAGGGCCGCCCCATCGGGCGGCCCTTTTGCGTTGCCTGCCGTCCTGCGGCCGGATCAGCGCCGGACCATCGGCGCCAGATCCTTGCGGATGCCGGCATCGAGCCGGCCATTCAGATCCTCGATCATCCGCCGGGTGATATCCTGCAGGGTCGCCTCGCGGTCGGCGAGCGAGATGTTCTCGGCCACCGTGGTCGAATAGGTGACGGTGGAGCGGGTCATGCCGCGGAAGGATGCGGTTCCCGGCCCGGCATCCGGCACCTCGCCGGCGACCTCCACCTCGATCCGGCCGTCATAGCGCTGGGCCTGATCGTTGGTGAAATAGCCCTTGACGCCCTCGGTCTTGGGCAGCGCCACCTCGACGATGCCGGCGTCGCGGATGGTCACCCGCACGCGGCCCGGCCCGCCGGCGGCCTGCAACCGCTCGCCGACCCAGCGCCGCACCGCCTCGGCCGGCGGCAGCGGCACGCGGTCTTCCACATGCTTGCCGCCGGACGGGCGATAGGCGCTCACCACGTCGATGCTGCCGGCGTTCAGCACGATGGGCGCGAAGTTGGAAAAGTCGATCGCCCGCGGGGCCGGTCGCTGCGGCGTGCTCTGGCAAGCGGACAGGGTCAGCGCGGCGAGGCCGGCGGCCAGCACGGTCCGGCGGGCAACAATACGGCGGAACACCATGGTCGCTCCGGTTCACAAAAGAAAAAGGCGCGGCACTATAGCCGCGCCCGAGGCCGGACGCATCCGGTCACGATGGGATGTCACCCCCGCGCCTCATAGACCCGGTCGAGGTCCCGGTCGTCGAAGTGATAGGCGGTGGAGCAGAACTGGCAGGTCACCTCGACGCGGCCATCCTCCACCTTCAGCTCCTCCACCTCGTCGCGCGGCAGGCCGGCCAGCATGGTGGAGACCCGCTCGCGCGAGCAGCGGCAGCCGAAGCGCAGGGCCGAGGGGTCCCACACCCGCACGCCGTCCTCGTGGAACAGGCGGAACAGCAGCCGCTCGGCCGGCAGGTCGGGGTCGAGAAGCTCCTCGCCCCTGGTGCTCGACAGCAGGGCCATGGCGCGGCGCCAGTCGTCCTCCTTCCCGGCGGAGAACACCGCCTGGGTCGGGTCCTGCGGCAGACGCTGCACCATGATGCCGCCGGCGCGCCAGCCGCCCTTGCTGCCGTCCGGGTTGATCATCCGGTCGACGGCCACGGCGAGGCCGGTGTCGATCTGTTCCGACTGGCGGAAATAGTGCTGCACGCAGTCGGTCAGCGTCTTGCCGTACAGCTCGACGATGCCCTGGTAGCGGTCGGTGTTGGGCCCCTGGTCGACGGTGAAGGCGATGTAGCCCTTGCCCAGCAGGGCCGGGGCCGGCGCGATCAGTGCGTCGTCCTCCGCCTTGGCCAGTTCGGCCTCGTCGAACTGGGCATAGGCGCGGATGTCGCCGACCGAGGTGATGTCGGCCACCATCAGCTTCACCGGGCCGTCGCCCTTGGTCTGCAGCGTGAAGATGCCGTCATACTTCAGCATGCTCGACAACAGCACGGCGAGCGTCATCGTCTCCGCCAGGAAGCGGGCGATGGTGTCGGGGTAGGCGTGGCGAGCCAGGATCTCGTCCAGGGTCGGGCCGAGCTTCACGATCCGGCCGCGAAGCTGCGAGCTTTCGATCTGGAAGGGCTGGACGAGGTCGTCGTTCAGCGGGAGGACGGAGGGATCGCCCATGGAACTGTCCTTGAGGTGAACGTCCGGGGGAAAGCCACCCGGCACGAGTTTGTCCGGCCGGAAAAGCCGGCGGAGCGGCAACAGCTCCGATAAATCGGCGGCGGGCCGGAACAAATCAAGGCCGGGGCGGCTGCACGGCAGTCATGCCGGGCCGGCCTCGACCGGCCCCGCCCCGGGTTTCTATCAGACGGCGCCGTCCAGCAGGCACCAGACCAGGATGGCCTTGTGCGCGTGCAGGCGGTTCTCCGCCTCGTCCCACACCACGGAATGGCGGCCGTCGATCACGCCGTCGGTCACCTCCTCGTTCCGGTGGGCCGGCAGGCAGTGCATGAACAACGCCTCCGGATGCGCCAGCTCCATCAGCGCCTCGTTCACCTGGTAGGGAGCGAGAATGGCGGCGCGCTCCTCCACGTCGGTGTTGTGCATCGAGGCCCAGGCGTCGGTGATGACGCACTCGACGCCGCGCACCGCCTCCTTCGGGTCCTCCATCACCACGACGCGGCCCCTGCCCTCGGCCTTGGCCCAGTCCAGCAGCGCCTGGGACGGGCCGTACTGCGGCGGACAGGCCAGCCGGATCTCGAAATCCAGCCGCACCGCGGCATGGACCCAGCTCACCGCCACGTTGTTGCAGTCGCCGATCCAGGCCACCGTGCGCCCGCCGATCGGACCGCGATGCTCCTCGAAGGTCATCAGGTCGGCCATGATCTGGGTCGGGTGCGACTGGTCGGTCAGGCCGTTGATGATCGGGATGCTGGCGTATTCGGCCAGCTCATGCACCCGCTCCTCGCCGGTGGTGCGGACCATGACCGCATCGACATAGCGGGAGAGCACGCGGGCGGTATCGCCGATGGTCTCGCCGCGGCCGAGCTGCATGTCGTCGGGCTTCAGGACCACCACGTCGCCGCCGAGCTGGCGCATGCCGACCTCGAACGACACGCGGGTGCGGGTCGACGGCTTCTCGAAGATCAGCGCCAGCGTCTTCCTGGCGAGAAGCTGGCGGTGGCCGTCGATGTCGCTCTTGATCTTGCGGCCGAGGTCGAGGATCTGGCGGACGGTCCGCGAATCGAGCCGGTCGACGTCGAGGAAATGCCGGACGGTGCTCATGCCGCGAACTCCTTGGCGGTCTTGTCGAGGATGGCGATCGCCTCGTTCACTTCGGCCTCGCCGATGTTCAGCGGCGGCAGGATGCGGAAGACGTTGTCGCCGGCCGGGACCAGCAGCAGCCCGTTCTCCCGCGCCTTGGCGACCACGTCGCCGGACGGCACCACGCACTTGATGCCCAGCATCAGGCCCATGCCGCGCAGTTCGGCGAAGACGCCCGGATTGGCCTTGATGAGCTGCTCCAGCTTGCCCTGCAGCAGGCCGGACGTCGCCTGCACCTGGTCGAGGAAGCCCGGCGCCATCATCAGGTCCAGCACGGCGTTGCCCACCGCCATGGCGAGCGGATTGCCGCCGTAGGTCGAGCCGTGGGTGCCGGCGACCATGCCAGAGGCCGCCTTCTCGGTGGCGAGGCAGGCGCCGAGCGGGAAGCCGCCGCCGATGCCCTTGGCGACGCACATCACGTCCGGGGTGACGCCGGCCCACTCATGGGCGAACAGCTTGCCGGTCCGGCCCATGCCGCACTGGATCTCGTCGAAGAACAGCAGCAGCCCGAACTCGTCGCAGACCTGGCGCAGGCCGCGCAGGAAGTCGGCGGAGCCGGTGCGGATGCCGCCCTCGCCCTGGATCGGTTCGACGCAGATGCCGCCGGTCTCCGGGGTGATGGCGTTGCGCAGCTCGTTCAGGTTGCCGAAGGCCACCTGGTCGAAGCCGTCGAGCAGCGGGCCGAAGCCCTTCACCAGCTTCTCCTGCTTGGCGGCGGAAACCGCGCCCAGCGTGCGGCCGTGGAAGGCCTGCTCGAAGGTGATGATGCGGGTCTTCTGCGGGTTGCCGGTCTCGTAATGATACTTGCGGATCAGCTTCGCCCCGCATTCCCACGCCTCGGCGCCCGAGTTGGTGAAGAAGACGGTGTCGGCGAAGGTCAGGTCGGTCAGGCGGGTGGCCAGCGTCTCCTGCCCGGCGACCCGGAACAGGTTGGAGGTGTGCCACAGCTTGTGCGCCTGCTCGGTCAGCGCCTGGATCAGGTAGGGATGCGCATGACCGAAGGCGTTGACGGCGATGCCCGCCGCGAAATCCAGGTATCGTCGCCCGTTGGTCGCGTAGAGATACGGACCTTCGCCCCGCTCGAACACGACATCGATGCGGGAATAAGTGGGCATGACGACGGGGATCACGGCTGATGCCTCCCAAATAAGCAGAAAAGCCCGGATGGGCACCTGCCCGCCGGGAAGCGGCAAATATCCGGAGATTGTCAGGCCCTGTCAACGAAATGAGGGGCGTTTTTGCTCGCATCGGGGCTGCAAAAACGCCTGTCCACCCGTTTCCGGTACGGCGGTCACGCCTTCAGCTTGTAGCCCGTCTTGAGCATCCGCCAGGCCAGCCACCACAGGGCGACGTTGATGCCGATCATCACCAGGATGCCGACGCCCAGCGTGCCGTCCGACCGGCCGATGAAGCCGTAGCGGAAGCCGTCGATCATGTAGAAGAATGGATCGAAATGGGCGATCCACCAGAACAGCGGCGGCAGCGTGTCCACCGAATAGAAGGTGCCCGACAGGAAGGACAGCGGCGTGACGACGAAGTTGGTCACCGCCGCGATATGGTCGAACTTCTGGGACCAGATGCCGCCGACCAGCCCGAGCAGCGACAGCAGCATCGAGGCCGCCACCGCATGGAACAGGACATAGCCGGGATGCGGCAGGCTGAGCGGCACGAAGGCCCAGATGGCGAGCCCGGTGACCAGCCCGACGGCAAGGCCGCGCGTCACCCCGCCCATGACGAAGCCGAAGGCCAGTTCCAGCGGCGCCATCGGCGGCATCAGGATGTCGACGATGTTCCCCTGCACCTTGGCGATCACCACCGACGAGGAGGTGTTGGCGAAGGCGTTCTGCACCATGGCCATCATGATCAGGCCGGGCGCCAGGAACTCCATGTAGGGGGTGTTGCCGATCATCCGCACGGCACCGCCCAGCGCCAGGGCGAAGACGGCGTAGAACAGCAGCGTGGTCACCACCGGCGCCCAGATGGTCTGCTGGTGGACCTTCAGGAACCGCCAGACCTCGCGGGCGTAGAGCGTCCAGACGCCGACCCAGTTGACGGAGCCGACCACGCGGGGCATGGGAGGGAGAGGATGAGTCATCGCACCACGATCCACAGCAACGGGCCGGACTGTACGGTGGCGGCAGCCATCCGGCAACCGGCAGCACACAGGCAACAGCCATGTCGGGGCAAACAGTCGTACACGGGGAAAGAGCCATGACCAGCGACGATCCGACCCGCCGCGGACGTTCCCCGGCGCCGCCCCGCGGGCCGAAGCCGCCGAAGCGGGTCACCCCGCAGTATCTGGAGAATGCCGCGCTCCATTACCTGCAGCGCTTCGCCAGCTCGACCGACAACCTGCGCCGGATCCTGATGCGCAAGGTGGAGCGCTCCGCCGCGGCGCACGGCACCGACCGCGAGGAGGGGGCCCGCTGGGTGGAGGAGCTTCTCGCCCGCTACCGTCGCAGCGGTCTGCTGAACGATGGGACCTATGCCCGCATGCGGGCGGAAAGCCTGCACCGCCGCGGCGCTTCGACCCGCGCCATCGCGCAGAAGCTGGCAGCCAAGGGCATCGACCGCGACGAGGCGGACAAGGCGCTGGACACGCTGCGCGAGGACATCGGATCGGAGCTGGACATCTCCGCCGCCCTGGCGCTGGCGCGGCGCCGCCGTCTCGGCCCCTACCGCCTGCAGGAGGCACGGGCCGCCCATCGCGAGAAGGACCTCGCGGCGCTGGGCCGCGCCGGCTTCGCCTACGACGTCGCCCGGCGGGTGGTGGACGCGGAGGATCCCGATTCGCTGGAGACGGACTGACGGACGACGCGCCCGCCGGGCGCGCGCACGACGAAACGCGCGAAGCCGACTGGGGCTTCGCGCGCCGCTCTCGAACCGGGAGTCGGATTCGTCCTGTACCGGGCTTTCAAACCCTTGCGCGGAGTCCGGGACTCCGCGTCAGCAGACCAACCGGGGAGACATGGAGCCCCCCGATCCGTCGATGCCTCAGGCCGCGGCCTGCACCTTCTCCTGCGCCTTGGCGATACGACGCTTCAGGCGGCGGGCATCGGTGGACAGCAGCGCGTCCTTGGCGTCGAGCAGGAAGGCGTCGAGGCCGCCCTTGTGCTCGATCGAGCGGATCGCGTTCACCGACAGGCGCAGACGAACCATCTGGCCCAGGGCATCGCTCAGCAGCGACGTCTCCTGCAGGTTCGGCTGGAAGCGGCGACGGTTCTTGTTGTTGGCGTGGCTGACGTTGTTGCCAAACTGCGTGCCCTTGCCGGTCACGGAGCACCGACGTGCCATCGGACTGATCCTTTATTTTTGCAAATGAAACCCGGTTCCGGGCGGACGGGCCGCCCGAAGGAGGCCGCTATATAGTCGAACAAACGCGCGCGCGTCAACCTGAGTCTTTCTGCCGTTTTCCGGAGGACGCGGCGCGCGTGTCGCGTGGCTTACTTGCCGGCAGGCATCTTGGCGGCGGGAGCCGGAGCGGCGGTCTTGGGCGCCTCGGCCTTGGACGCCTCAGGCTTGGGCGCCTCGGGCTTGGCGGCTTCGGCCTTCACGGCCGCGGGCTTCGGCGCCTCGGCCTTCGCCGCGACGGGAGCGGGCGCCGGAGCGGCAGCCACCGGGGCCGGCGCGGGAGCGGCCGCCTTCGGAGCGGCCTTCTTCGCCGCCGCCTTCCTGACGGGCGCCGGCGCCGGCGCCGCGGCGACGGTCTTCACGGGGTCGGTCTTGGCGGGCTCCGCCTTCGGCTCGACAGGCTTGACCGGCTCCGCTTTCACCGGCTCGACCTTGGGAGCGACGGCGGCTTCGGCCTTCGGAGCCTCAGCCTTGGGAGCTTCGACCTTGGGAGCTTCGGGTTTCGGCGCGGCGGCCTTGGGCGCTTCCGGCTTGGCGGCCGGCTCCTTGACGGTGGGAGCCTTGGCAACGGCAACCTTGGCAGCGGGAGCCTCGGCGACCGGCACGGCCGCGACCTCGGCGGCCAGTTTGGTGGAGACGTCGAGGAAGACGCGCACGCTCTCGGCGACGCGGGCCTGGGAGGCGGTCAGCCACTCGCGCTGCAGCGCGGCGAGATCGGCCGGAGTGCGCGCCTTGCTCAGGCCGGCGGCGATGCGCTGGGCATCCTCCACCGAGGCGGTCACCCCCTCGAACCAGCGGCGGTAGCCGTCCTGGACCAGTTCGGCGACACGCGCCGACTTGGCGGCGCCGGTCCCGGCGTTGGTCTTGGCGAGCGAGCCGGCCTGCGTCAGCAGGTCGAGGAAGTTGGTGGCCATGGCGTGTCCCCCTCCGGAATTGGACAAAGGTTGGCGGAAGCGGAAAGGCCGCTCCGGCGAACCCGGGAGACTGCGGGCCGACGACGCCCAAATGCCTGCGACAGGCATTCCTTTCCCGCCTTGGCCACTCTAGGCAGCGGAGGGACGCAATGCAACAGGAATGTTGCATTGCAACATAACCGTCTTCCTTGTGGCGGACCCGCGGCCTACGCGCCGTCGCCCAGGAAACGCGACAGCAGGGCACGCGCCGCGGCGGTCGGGATGACGGCGCCTTCGGTGACGCCGGCCTCCAGCGCCGGCAGCTCGGCCCGCACCGCGGGATGGGCGCGGAAGCGGTCGAGCAGCGTCTCGCGGATCTCGCTCCACAGCCAGGCCCGCGCCTGCTCGGCCCGGCGGCTGGCCCGCTGGCCGTTCGCCTCCGTCAGCGCGCGGTGCTCGCCGATGGTGGTCCACACCGTGTCGATCCCCGCCTTCTGCACGGCGGAGCAGCTCAGCACCGGCACCCGCCACTCGCCGTGACGCAGCAGGGCCAGCGCGTGGCGGTAATCGGCGACGGTGTGGCGGGCGGTGGTGGCGAGGTCGCCGTCCGCCTTGTTGACCACCACCAGATCGGCCAGCTCGACGATGCCCTTCTTGATGCCCTGCAGCTCGTCGCCGCCCGCCGGCAGCAGCAGCAGCATGAACAGGTCCACCATGTCGGCCACCGCCGTCTCCGACTGGCCGACGCCCACCGTCTCCACCACGATCACGTCGAAGCCGGCGGCCTCGCAGATCAGCATCGCCTCGCGGGTCCGCCGCGCCACGCCGCCCAGCGTCGCCCCGGCGGGCGAGGGGCGGATGAAGGCGTCGGGCTCGCGCGACAGGTCCACCATCCGCGTCTTGTCGCCGAGGATCGAGCCGCCGGTGCGCTGGGACGAGGGATCGACCGCCAGCACCGCCACCTTGTGGCCCAGCCCGATGACATGCAGCCCGAAGGCCTCGATGAAGGTGGACTTGCCGACTCCCGGCACGCCGGAAATGCCGATGCGCACCGAGTTGCCGGTGTGCGGAAGCAGCGCCTCCAGCAGGGCGTCGGCGGTGGCGCGATGGTCGGCGCGCGTCGATTCGATCAGCGTGATGGCGCGGGCCAGCGCCCGGCGGTCTCCCCGGCGGACCGCCCCGGCCAGCGCGGCGGCATCCTGCGGAGCGACGGGGGCTGCGGTTCGACCGGGGGGCGGAACGGGATCGGGAGAGGCGGTCTTGCTCATGGCCGCCACCCTACCCTCGCTCGCCCGCGCGATAAAGCCCTCCGGCGGGCCGCGCGGCGGGGCGGGGCGGCGCTTACCGTCGCACCCAGCGCTCCAGCGCGGCGAACAGCGCGACGGCGGTGGCGCAGGCCTCGCGCAGCGCTTCGGGATCGGCCAGCTCCTCCTCCAGCCGGACCAGCAGGCCGCGCCACGCCCCCGCCATGTCCAGCCCGGCGGACGCCAGGAAGCGCGCCCCGCGATCCCGGTCGCAGCCCAGCGCCCTGGTGATGCCCGGCAGCATCGCCCGCCCGCCATGGGCCGAGCCGTCCAGCACGTAGCGGGCCGCCAGCCGCGCCGGCGCACCGTCCAGCGGCGGCAGATCGGTCACCACCGGCAGCGCGTCCGCCATAAGTCCCAGGTCGGCGAGATCGGCGCGCAGCAGGGCGATGCGCGGCGCCTCCCCCGCCTGCGGCCCGCCCAGCGCCCGTTCCACCGGCGCGTGGAAGCCCCACAGGGCGGCCAGCGCCGCGCGGTACTGCTCCAGCGTGATGTCCGGGCGGGTCAGCGGCAGGAGCAGCGCTGCATGGTCCAGCCGGCCGTGCAGTTCCTCGGTCGCGGCGCGCAGCGCCTCTCTCGCGGGTCCCATGGCGTCCGCCCTTTCCCGCTTCAGGTCGGCGCCAGGACGCCGGGGATCAGCGCCGGCCCCTGCGCCGACTCCTGCTGGCGCGCCCACAGCGCGGCATAGGCGCCGCCGGCGGCCAGGAGGTCGGCGTGGCGGCCGCGCTCGATCACCCGCCCGGCCTCCAGCACCAGGATCTCGTCGGCGTCGATCACGGTGGACAGGCGGTGGGCGATGACCAGCGTGGTGCGCCCGCGGCTGACCTCGCGCAGGTTGGCCTGGATCTCCCGTTCCGTATGGGTGTCGAGCGCGCTGGTCGCCTCGTCGAACAGCAGGATGGCCGGGTTCTTCAGGATGGTGCGGGCGATCGCCACCCGCTGCTTCTCGCCGCCCGACAGCTTCAGCCCGCGTTCGCCGACGGTGGTCTGATAGCCGTCCGGCAGCGCCATGATGAAATCGTGGATGTGGGCCAGCCGGGCCGCCCGCTCCACCTCCGCCGGCGTGGCGCCGGGCCGGCCGTAGGCGATGTTGTAGAAGATGGTGTCGTTGAACAGCACCGTGTCCTGCGGGACGATCCCGATGGAACCGCGCAGGCTGACCTGCGTCACCTCGCGGATGTCCTGCCCGTCGATCAGGACGCGGCCGCCGTTGACGTCGTAGAAGCGGAACAGCAGCCGGCTGATCGTCGATTTCCCGGCGCCGGACGGGCCGACGATGGCGACCGTCCGTCCGGCCGGCACGGTGAAGCTGACGCCCTTCAGGATCGGCCGCCGCGGGTCGTAGCCGAACTCCACCCCCTCGAAGCGGATTTCGGCGCCGTCGATGGCGAGCGGTGCCGCGTCCGGCCGGTCGGCCACCTCGCGCTCCACCGACAGCAGGGTGACCATCGATTCGATGTCGGTCAGCGACTGCTTGATCTCGCGGTAGACGACGCCGAAGAAGTTGAGCGGCTGGTAGAGCTGCAGCAGATAGGTGTTCACCAGCACGAAGTCGCCGAGCGACATGCTGCCGGTCACGATGCCGCGCGCCGCCATGCCCATCACCAGGGCCAGCCCGACCGAGATGATCGCCGACTGGCCGATGTTCAGCAGCGACAGGCTCTGCTGGCTGCGCACCGCCGCCTGCTCGTAGGAAGCGAGCGCCGCGTCGTAGCGGCGGGCCTCATGCTCCTCGTTGCCGAAATACTTGACGGTCTCGTAGTTCAGCAGGCTGTCGATCGCCTTGGTGTTGGCCTTGCTGTCGGTGTCGTTCATCTCGCGGCGGAACTGGATGCGCCATTCCGACACGAAGAAGGTGTAGAGGATGTAGCCGGCCACCGTGACGAAGGTCGCCAGCGCGAACCAGCCGTTGAACATCCGCCACAGGATCACGCAGACCAGCCCGATCTCCACCAGCGTCGGCGCGATGGAGAACAGCGTGTAGCGCAGCAGCGACTCGATGGCCCGCGTCCCGCGCTCCAGCGAGCGGGTCAGCCCGCCGGTCTGGCGCTCCAGGTGGAAACGCAGCGACAGGGCGTGCAGGTGGCGGAAGACGCTGAGCGCCACCTTGCGGATGGTGCGCTGCGCCACCCGCGCGAAGACCGCGTCGCGCAGCTCGGCGAAGACCAGAGAGCACACCCGCGCGAAGCCGTAGGCCAGGATCAGCCCCAGCGGCACCGTCACCGCGGCCCCCGCCGCGGGGCTCAGCGCGTCGACCGCCTGCTTGTAGAGGATCGGCACATAGACGGTGGCGACCTTCGCCCCGATCAGCAGCAGCACGGCCGCGACCACCCGCAGCCGCATCTCCAGCGACTCGCGCGGCCAGATATAGGGCAGCAGCGAACGGATGGCCCGCAGATCGCCGGAGGGCGGCAACGCCTTGGGATCGCTGGACAGGGGCGGCAGGGTGCGGCGCATGGTCTTCGACGGTGTCAGGACAAGGCAGGGCCGCCCGCGGGGCGGCCAACCGGCCTAACCTAGGCGCCGATCCTCCGGCGTCAAAGGGGCACAATTCTTTCGGTCACAAATAATGCGCTCTTTTTGTCCCGCTTTCCGCCATGCGGCGGTTGGACGCGGGGCCGAAATCGTGGAGCTCGTCAACGGTCTCGCAACCAAAACCGCCTTACCTTGCCCTGCCGGTCGCGGGTCGCGGCCGAACCGCAAGTCACGATCCAGCAGGGCTATCGATCATGCAGACCGCCAGTTTCGCCGGCCGCTTCAAGGTAGGGACGCGGATTTACTTCGGCTTCCTTCTGATCCTTGCGCTGCTCGGGCTCGTCGTCGTGGTCGGCGTACGCGCCCTCTCCTCGGCCGACG
This sequence comes from Azospirillum thermophilum, assembly GCF_003130795.1. Lineage (NCBI taxonomy): Bacteria > Pseudomonadati > Pseudomonadota > Alphaproteobacteria > Rhodospirillales > Azospirillaceae > Azospirillum > Azospirillum thermophilum. The sequence continues at coordinate 442,385 of NZ_CP029353.1, read as the reverse complement.
CCGCCCTCACCCGCTACGTCGGCATCTCCGACAACTCGCTGCGGATCTCCGATATCGACTCGACCCTGGCGCATATGCGGCGCGCCGTCCAGAACTACTCCTTCACCGGCAGCGGCGAGCAGATCGCCATCGTCAAGGAGAGCCAGCGCACGCTGGGGCAGGAGCTGCGCGCCGCCCGCGATGCGACCTCGGATCCTGCCCGCCGCGCCAACATCGAACGGATGATCCAGTATTTCGAAAGCTACAACGCCAACTTCGGCAAGCTGATCGAAACGCGGGAGAAGCGGGACCGGCTGGTGACGGAACAGCTGACCCCGATCGGCACCAAGGCGACGGCGAACCTGGAGCAGATCGCCGCCAGCGCCATGGCCGAGGGCGACACCGAGGCGGCGGCCATGGCCGGCGTGGCGCAGGAGAAGCTGCTGTCCGCCCGTCTCGCGGCCCTGCGCTTCCTGAACGAGCCGAGCGCCAAGCTGGTCGGCGAGGTCAAGGCGCGCAACGAGGCCTTCAACGCCCTGATCCGGCCGCTGGCCGACCGGCTGCAGCATCCGGCCCGCAAGCGGCTGGCCCAGGAGGCCGACACGCTGTCCGACCAGTATGTCGCCACTTTCGAGCAGGTCGCCGCCGCGGTGATGGAGACCCAGCGTCTCGCCTTCGAGGTGATGGCGAAGGAGGCCTCCGACTTCGGCGAGCTGTCGGGCAAGACGGTCGCGATGCAGACCGAGGCCCGCAAGGCCATGCAGGCCGACATCGAGGCCGACATGGAACGCACCATGACCACCGACGTCGTGCTGGCGGTCCTGGCCCTGGTCATCGGGCTGGGACTCGCCTGGTCGGTCGCCCGGTCGATCGTCCGGCCGGTGACCGCGATGACCGGCACCATGACGAAACTGGCGGCCGGCGACCTGACGGTGGACATCCCGGCCCTGTCCGACCGGGACGAGATCGGCGAGATGGCCAAGGCTGTCCAGGTCTTCAAGGAAAACGCCATCCAGAAGAAGCGCATGGATGAGGCGGAGCGCGAGCGGCTGGAGGCCGAGCGGCGCGCCGACGAGGCCCAGCGCGCCCGCGAGAAGGCCATCGGCGAGGAGATCGCCAGCCTGATCGACGCTGTGTCGAAGGGCGACCTGGAACGCCGCATCGACCTGACCGGCAAGGAGGGCTTCTACCGGACCATGTCGGAAGGCATCAACCGCCTGACCGACACGGTGGAAAGCGTCATCGCCGATCTGGCGGAGGTGCTGAGCGGACTGGCGCAGGGCGACCTGAACAAGCGCGTGACCCGCGACTACCAGGGCGCCTTCCAGCGGGTGAAGACCGACGTCAACGCCACCTCGACCAAGCTGGCGGAGATCGTCGGCCAGATCAGCCAGGCGGCGGAGACCATCGCGTCCGCCGCGTCGGAGGTGTCGCTGGGCTCCGCCGACCTCGCCGAGCGCACCGAGCAGCAGGCCTCCTCGCTGGAGGAGACCGCCGCCAGCATGGAGGAGCTGGGCGCCACCGTGCGCTCCAACGCCGACAATGCCCAGCGTGCCAACGTCATGGCGACGGAAGCCCGCTCGGCCGCCGAGTCGGGCGGCGGCGTCGCCACCAGCGCGATCGAGGCGATGCGCCGGATCGAGGACGCCTCGCGCAAGATCACCGACATCATCGGGGTGATCGACGAGATCGCCTTCCAGACCAACCTGCTGGCGCTGAACGCCGCGGTGGAGGCGGCGCGCGCCGGCGACGCCGGCCGCGGCTTCGCCGTGGTGGCGCAGGAGGTCCGCCAGCTCGCCCAGCGCTCCGCCCAGGCCTCCAAGGAGATCAAGGCGCTGATCCTCGACAGCGACAGCCAGGTGAAGGACGGCGTGGATCTGGTCAAGAAGGCCGGCGACGCGTTGGAAGGCATCGTGTCGGGCGTGCAGCAGGTCGCCTCGCTGATCTCCGAGATGGCCGCGGCCTCCTCGGAGCAGGCGACGGCGCTGGACGAGATCAACGCCACCGTCGCCCAGATGGACGAGATGACGCAGAAGAACGCGGCGCTGGTCGAGGAGACCACCGCCGCGGCCCAGGCGATGAGCGGTCAGGCGACCGACCTCAAGTCGCTGATCGGCTTCTTCAGGCTGGAGCAGACCGCCGCCGCGCTGGCGACGCACGCCCAGCCCCAGCCGGTCCGCCGCGCCATCGCCCCGACCCGGCCGGCCCCGGTCAAGCAGGCCTCGCACAAGCCGGCTGCCCGTCCGGCGGCGAAGCCGGCCGCGGCAGGCCATGCCGGCACCAACCATGGCGCTGCCGCCAGCTCCGCCGCCGTCCTGAAGCGCAGCAGCAGCGACGACGACGACTGGAAGGAGTTCTGAACGCCGCTCCGTCGCGGTGCATGAAAAAGGGCGGCGGCCGGGGATACCGGTCGCCGCCCTTTCCTTTCGAGCGCCCGCCGATCGGCTGGCGATCAGTTGGCGATGGGGTTGGCGGAGATCTTGCCGCGCGGCGCCGCCTTGACGGAGGGGCCGGAGTTGTCGACCGGCTTGGCCAGCGTCGTGGTGGTGCCGCGGCTGCCGCTCGGCTCGCTGCCCTTCAGCCGGAGCTGGAAGAGCCGGACATAGGCGGTGCTGCCACCGGTCTGCACGGCGATCCAGTCGCTGTTGCTCATGCGCCCGACCACCTTCACCGGTTGCCCGGCGCCGATGCTGGCGACCACCGGCGCGCCGGGCGACGGCTGGGAGCGGAGCTGCGTCGCCTTGTCGGCCACCCACTCGCCATGGACCGGCACCATGCCCGGGCCGGCCGGCGCGGTGCGGACCTCCGGCGGGTTGGGAATGCGCTCGCGCGGCAGGCAGCCCGTCACCAGCGTCGCCAGAGCGGCGACCAGGGCGAGGGAACGCGGAAACCGGACCATGTGCTGCACCTTGGGGGTCACGAAACGTCGGCCGGACAATACAGGATGACCGGCCGGGGGCGCCACCGCGGTGCAGCGAGACCGGTCATGCGCTTTTTATGACCGCCTGACCGGCGCCGCCCCCAACGGCCGCCGCGCAGCCGCCCGCCCTCACCACCCGCTCGGTCGAGGCCGGGTTTCCGGCGAGCTTCTCAGCCGGCCGCACCGGCCGCCGCACCAGCTCGCCGCCGCAGTTCGGGCAGACGCCGCCCAGCACGCCGTCGCGGCACCCGGCGCAGAAGGTGCATTCGAAGGAGCAGATATAGGCCTCCCGCGACTCCGGCGGCAGGTCACGGTCGCAGCACTCGCAGTTGGGGCGCAGGGCAAGCATCGATGGGCCTCGCGAAACCGTCAGGACGGGCGCCAGGATAGCCGCCGCCCTCCACCGGCACGAGCGGCGCAAACGCCAGCAACCGTAAAAATCCCGCCAAAGAAAAAGCCCTTCCCCCGGGGAGGGAAGGGCTTCCTTGCCTGCGGCCGGCGGGTGCGGCCTTACCCCGCCCGGCGCACCAGCGTGGAGACCGGCTGGCCGTCGATGGTCAGGTCGCCGCCTTCCGCCCCGACCTTCACCGTCTGGCCGTCCTTGACGCGGCCTTCCAGGATCAGGGTGGCCAGCGGGTTCTGCAGCTCGCGCTGGATCACCCGCTTCAGCGGACGCGCGCCATAGACCGGGTCGTAGCCGGCTTCGGCCAGCCACCGGGTCGCCGCCTCGTCCACCTCCAGCGTGATCTCGCGGTCGGCGAGCATCCTGGTCAGGCGGCCGAGCTGGATGGTGACGATACCGCCCATATGGCTGCGGTCCAGGCGGTGGAACAGCAGGATCTCGTCCAGCCGGTTCAGGAACTCCGGCCGGAAGTGCGCCCGCACCACCTCCATCACCTCGTCGCGGACGGCACTCGAATCCTGGCCTTCCGGCTGGTTGGCCAGAACCTCGGAGCCGAGGTTCGAGGTCATGATGATGACCGTGTTGCGGAAATCCACCGTCCGCCCCTGCCCGTCGGTCAGGCGGCCGTCGTCCAGCACCTGCAGAAGCACGTTGAAGACGTCGGGGTGCGCCTTCTCCACCTCGTCGAACAGCACCACCTGGTAGGGCCGCCGCCGCACCGCCTCGGTCAGCGCACCGCCCTCCTCGTAACCGACATAGCCCGGGGGGGCGCCGATCATGCGGGCGACCGAGTGCTTCTCCATGTATTCCGACATGTCGAGCCGGACCATCGCCGTCTCGTCGTCGAACAGGAACTCGGCCAGCGCCTTGGTCAGCTCGGTCTTGCCGACGCCGGTGGGGCCGAGGAACAGGAAGGAGCCGATCGGCCGGTTGGGGTCCTGCAGCCCGGCGCGCGCCCGGCGGATGGCGTTGGAAACGGCGACGATCGCCTCCTCCTGGCCGACCACCCGGCTCTTCAGCCTGCTCTCCATCGCCAGCAGCTTCTCGCGCTCGCCGGCCAGCATCTTGTCGACCGGCACGCCGGTCCAGCGGCTGACCACGCTGGCGATGTCGGCGTCGCGCACCTCCTCGTTCAGCATCCGGCTGGAGGCGCTCTCCTCCGCGTCCTTCAGCGTCTTCTCCAGCGCCGGGATGATGCCGTAAGCAAGCTCGCCCGCCCGGCCCCAGTTGCCGTCGCGCTGGGCCTGCTCAAGCTCGGTGCGGGCCTTCTCCAGGTCCTCCTTCAGCTTCTGCGAGCCCTGCAGCTTGTCCTTCTCCGCCTGCCACTTGGCGGTCAGCTCGGCCGATTCCTGCTCCAGGTCGGCCAGTTCGCCCTCCAGGTTGGCCAGCCGCGCGCGAGACGCCTCGTCCGACTCGCGCTTCAGCGCCTCGCGCTCGATCTTGAGCTGGATGATGCGGCGGTCCAGCTCGTCGATCTCCTCCGGCTTGCTGTCGACCGCCATGCGCAGGCGGCTCGCCGCCTCGTCGATCAGGTCGATGGCCTTGTCCGGCAGGAAGCGGTCGGTGATGTAGCGGTTGGAGAGGGTGGCCGCCGCGACGATGGCACCGTCGGTGATGCGCACGCCGTGGTGCACCTCATAGCGCTCCTTCAGGCCGCGCAGGATGGAGATGGTGTCCTCCACCGTCGGCTCCGACACGAAGACCGGCTGGAAGCGCCGGGCCAGCGCCGCGTCCTTCTCGATATACTTGCGGTACTCGTCGAGCGTGGTGGCGCCGACGCAGTGCAGCTCGCCGCGCGCCAGCGCCGGCTTCAGCATGTTGGAGGCGTCCATCGCGCCTTCCGACTTGCCGGCCCCGACCAGCGTGTGCAGCTCGTCGATGAAGACGACGATCTCGCCGGCCGCCGCCTGGATTTCCTCCAGCACGGCCTTCAGCCGCTCCTCGAACTCGCCGCGGTACTTGGCGCCGGCGACCAGCGCGCCGAGGTCGAGCGCCAGCAGGCGCTTGTTCTTCAGCCCCTCCGGCACGTCGCCCTTGACGATGCGCTGGGCGAGGCCCTCGACGATGGCGGTCTTGCCGACGCCCGGCTCGCCGATCAGCACCGGGTTGTTCTTGGTGCGGCGAGCCAGAACCTGGATGGTGCGGCGGATCTCCTCGTCGCGCCCGATGACGGGGTCGAGCTTGCCGGAGCGCGCCGACTCGGTCAGGTCGCGCGCATATTTCTTCAGCGCGTCATAGCCCTGCTCGGCCGAGGCGGTGTCGGCGGTGCGGCCCTTGCGGACGTCGTTGATCGCCTGGTTCAGCGCCTGCGGCGTCACGCCGGCCGCCTTCAGCGCCTTGCCCGACGGGGTGCCGTCGGCCATGGCGAGCGCCAGCAGGATCCGTTCGGCGGTGACGTAGCTGTCGCCCGCCTTCTCCGCCACCTGCTCCGCCTGCTCGAACACGCGGGCCAGCTCCGGCGACAGGTAGACCTGCCCGGCGCCGCTGCCCTCGACCTTCGGCTGCCTGTCGAGTTCGGCCTCGACCGCCGACAGGGCGCGCGCCGGGTCGCCGCCGGCCGCCCGGATCAGGTTGGCCGCCAGCCCCTCCTTGTCGTCCAGCAGGGTCTTCAGCAGGTGCTCGGGCGTCAGGCGCTGGTGCCCGCGGCGCAGCGCCAGGGTCTGCGCAGACTGGACGAAGCCGCGGCTGCGCTCGGTGTACTTCTCGAAATCCATAGGCTCGATCCCCCTTCTTCGCAGACCGTCCGCTGGGCAGCCCGGTCCGCTCGATCCACGTCTTTGTGCGATCCGCAAGGATGCTGCGGTAGATGTGGGAAGGCGGTCCGCGGTTGCAAGACCACCTTTTCCACATGGTTATTTGCTGTCGCCAACGATTGTGGTAGCCCATAAACCCGTCTCCATCCAGACCGTCCGGACCGTAGGCTACGGCCGCTTCCTTCCACCGACAGCCGAGCCGCCGTGCCGTTCCTCCTCCCGAAAGCGCTCCGCCTCGCCTGGCATGGCCGCAACCTGTGGCACCGGCTGACCCGGCCGCTGACCATGGGGGTGCGGGCGATCATCCTGGATGGCCCGGCCGGAGATGGCCCGGCCGGGGACAGCCAGGCTGGGAACGAACCTCCGGGGGACGGGCCGAACGGCCGCAGCATCCTGCTGATCCGCCACAGCTACGTCGGCGGCTGGCATTTTCCCGGTGGCGGGGTCGGCAAGGGGGAGACGCTGGCCGCCGCCGTCAGGCGCGAGGTGCGCGAGGAGATCGGGCTGGAGGCGGAGTTCGATCCCCATCCCGACGGGCTGTTCGCCCGCTTCCGCTACGGCGCGAGCGACCATGTCGCCGTCTTCGTCGCCCGGTCCTGGAGCGGCACGCCCAGGGCCGATGGGGTGGAGATCCTGGAGGCGCGCTTCTTCCCGCTCGACCGGTTGCCGCAGGACCTATCCGCGGCCACGCGGCGGCGTCTCGAGGAGTTTCTGAACGGCACCCCGAAAGCCGAATACTGGTAAACTTTGCAATAGTTGCGAACCAGACCTGCCAGAATGCCAGATCTGACAAAATAGTCATGACGACCGGTTGACAGGACCGATCTGGTCCTACCATTGTGCAGTGCAATGAACACCATCATCACCGCCATTCGCCGCTATCCCGTGCGCGGGTTGAGCGGCCAGGATCTGCCCTCCGTCACGCTGACCGCCGGACAGGCCCTTCCCTTCGATCGCCGCTACGGCCTGCTGACCGGGCCGGCGGCCCAGGACGCCGACCGGCAGGGCTGGCGCCCGACCGACGACTTCTTCACGCTGGACCGGGCGGAGAAGCTCGCCCTGCTGGAGAGCGAGTTCGATGCCGACACCTCCGGCCTGGTGATCCGCCGCGCCGGAAAGCCGGTGTCGCGCGGCCGGCTCGATCAGGCGATGGGCTGCATGCTGGTGGAGCAGTTCTTCGCCGCCTATCTCGCCGGCGCCGCCCCCGGCCTGCCGAAGCTGGTGGATGCCGGCCCCGGCGGCGCCTTCCCGCTCCATGAGGACGCGCCGGTCCTGCTGCTGAACCTGGCCAGCGTCCGCGACCTGGAGGAGCGGGTGGCCAAGCAGCCGGTCGACCCCAACCGTTTCCGGGCCAACCTGCATTTCGACGGGTTCGAGCCGTGGGTGGAGCGCCAGTGGGTCGGCCGCACCCTGACGGTCGGCGGCGCCAGGCTGCAGGTGGTGCGGGGGTGCGACTACCGGCCGGGCAGCGACGTGAACCCGGTCACCGGCACGCGCGACCTGACGCTGCTGCCGATCCTGGAACGGGGCTATGGCAACAGCCAGTGCGGGATTGCCGCCCGGGTCGTGACGGGCGGGATGGTGGCGCCCGGCGACGCCGTCCTGCTGGACTGAGTCCCCGCAAAGCGGCTTTCCCCAATACCGAAGGCCTGTCCCGCCCTTCCCGCCATTGCAGGGCGGAAAGGGATGGACAGGCCGTGCGATCGGTGTGCCGGAGCGGCCGGAACGGCGCCGGGCGGCAGGTCAGGCGGTCAGCGGCGCCCGCTCGTCCGCGGGTTCCTGCTCGTCCTCGCCCTCGGCGCCCTCGTCCTCGTCGGAACCGCCGGCGCCGTTCTGGGCCTGGCCCTGGCCGTTGGCCGGCTGACCGCCGCGCTGACGGTTCTCGGCTTCCTGGATCTGGTTGATGATCCGGAAGTAATGCTCCGCGTGCTGCAGATAGTTCTCCGCCTGCACCCGGTCGCCGGACGACGCCGCATCACGCGCCAGCGTCAGGTACTTCTCGTGGACCTGCCATGCATTGCCGCGGATACGGACGTCCGGGCCGTTGCTGTCGAAGGTCTGGTGACGCAGCGGAACGTTCTGGCGCCGGTTCCCGCCGCCCCCGCCGCCGCCTCCACCGCCGCCCCCGCCGCCATTGCCACGACCACGCGAGCGCCTGGAGTTCGGTCCCTGTCTCATTCGGCTCTTGAAGCCCCATGTAAGAGAGTCGGAGTCCCCGTCTTTCCTCCGGCGGCCCATCGGGCCGAAGCCCAGCCACCGGGTCCGCCGCGGACAGCTTCCACGGATCGGTCTCGGGGAACGAACGACGCACCCGCCACCTGCGGCAGACCATCGGAACCCCATCACCCGGCTCCCGCACCGGGGGATGGACCCGAGGCCCGGGGACTGTCCCCTGGGATCGGCGTCATCTGATGGCACCCTAATCGCTAAACTCTGCCAATCCAACCCCTTTTTTGGTGAATTAGCCGACCGGGAGACCGTTTCGGCCGCGAACGCATCGTTCCACGCCGCCAAGATCGCGCAGGACCGAAATTTCGCACAGCCCGCTTGTGGCGAGAAGCCGCGCCACCTCGCCCGCCTGCCCCTGCCCGACCTCCAGCGCGGCGATGCCGCCGGGCGCCAGCAGGCCGGGAAGCTGCCGGGCAATGATCCGGTACGGCTCCAGCCCGTCCGGCCCGCCGTCCAGCGCGCGCAGCGGGTCATGGTCGCGCACCTCCGGCTGCAGCCCGGCGATGTCGGCACTCGGGATGTAGGGCGGGTTGGAGACCACCACGTCGAACCGCCCGGTCAGCCCGGCGCCCCAGTCGCCGGTGCGGAAGACGGCCCGCTCCGCCAGCCCGTTCAGCGCCGCGTTGCGCGCCGCGGCCTTCGCCGCGCCCGGGCTGACGTCGATGCCGAGGCCGGTGGCATTCGGCAGCTCGGCAAGCAGGGCCAGCAGGATGCAGCCGGTCCCGGTGCCGAGGTCGAGCAGCCGCAGCGGCGCCTTGCGGTCGGGCAGCAGCGCCAGCACCGCCTCGACCACCGTCTCGGTGTCCGGCCGCGGCTCCAGCGTGTCGGGGGTCAGCGCCAGCTCGATCGTCCAGAAGGCGCGCTGGCCGACGATGCGCCCGACCGGCTCCCGCGCCGCGCGCCGCTCGACCAGCGCCCTCACGCGGGCAGCATCCAGTTCGGAAACGGAACGTTCCGGGTTGAGAACGACCTCTTCCCGCGTCAGGCCCAGCCCATGCTCGATCAGCAGCCGGGCGTCCAGTTCCGGCGTCTCGACGCCGGCATCGCGCAGGCGCTGCTCGGCGGACCGGCGCAGCGCGCGCAGGCTGGCGGACGGCCCGCTCACCCCAGCTCCGCCAGGCGGGCGGCCTCGTCCTCGGCGATCAGCGCCTCGATCAGCTCGTCCAGCGCCTCGCCGGCCATCACCTTATCGATCTTGTAGAGCGTCAGGTTGATGCGGTGGTCGGTGACGCGGCCCTGCGGGAAGTTGTAGGTGCGGATGCGCTCGGACCGGTCGCCGCTGCCGACCTGGCTCTTGCGGTCGGCGGCGCGGGCGGCATCCTTCTCCATGCGCTCCTTCTCGTAGAGGCGGGCGCGCAGCACCTTCAGGGCCTTGGCCTTGTTCTTGTGCTGGCTCTTCTCGTCCTGCTGGCTGACCACGATGCCGGTCGGCAGGTGGGTGATGCGGACCGCGCTGTCGGTGGTGTTGACCGACTGGCCGCCGGGACCGGAGGCGCGGAAGACGTCGATGCGCAGGTCCTTCTCGTCGATGTGGATGTCCACCTCCTCCGCCTCCGGCAGGACCGCCACGGTGGCGGCGGAGGTGTGGATGCGGCCCTGCGCCTCGGTCGCCGGCACGCGCTGCACGCGGTGGACGCCCGATTCGAACTTCAGCCGGGCGAAGACGCCGCGGCCGGTGATGTTGGCGGTGGCCTCCTTGTAGCCGCCGATGCCCGTCTCGCTGATGTCCATCGTCTCGAACCGCCAGCCGCGCAGCCCGGCATAGCGGCGGTACATGTCGAACAGCTCGGCGGCGAACAGCGCCGCCTCCTCGCCGCCGGTGCCGGCGCGCACCTCCAGGATGGCGTTCTTCTCGTCCGCCTCGTCCTTGGGCAGCAGGGCGATCTGCACCTGGCGCTCCAGCTCGGGAATGCGCCGGGTAAGCGCCTGCAGTTCCTCCTCGGCCAGCGCCCTCATCTCGGCGTCGCCGGCCGGGTCGGCCGCCATCTGGGCGAGATCCTCGCTCTCCGTCCGTGCCCTCTTCAGCTCGGCGATCGCCTCGGCGACTGGGGTCAGGTCGGCGTACTCCTTGGACAGCCGGGCGAACTCCCCGGAATCGGCCAGCCCCGCGGCGAGCGCATCGCGCAACTCGTCATGGCGGGCCATGACCTTATTGAACTTCTCGTCCAGGCTCACGTCGCTCATCCTCGTCCAGATCGGCCCGGGGGCTTCCCGGTCCTGCCTCATCCATCCTGTCCGACCCCGGCGCGCCCGGATCGGCTTCGGCCGCCATGTCCAGCCGGAACAGCCGGAACAACAGCCGTTCGGCCGAAGCCCGCTCCGCCAGCCCGGCCCCGTCGCGGTCCGCCGCCAGGGCGCGCAACGCCTCCGACGGACCGTGCAGCAGCCGGTTGACCAGCAGCCGGGTCGCCGCCGCCGCGTCCAGATTGGCGTGTTCCGCCAGCACGCGCAGCCGCTCGGCCTCGAACCGCGCCCGCAGCGCCGCCACCGCCGGCACCGCCGCCCGTTCCGCCCGTTCGCGGACGAAGCCGTGCACCGCGTCGTCGACGATCGCCCAGGCGGCCTGGGTCGCCGCCTCGCGCCCGACCCGGCCCTGCAGCGCCACGCGCTCCAGGTCGCCCAGGTCGTAGACGAAGGCGCCGTCCAGCCCGCTCACCGCCGGGTCGACATCGGCCGGAACGGCGGCGTCGACCACGAAGACCGGACGGCGGCGGCGGCGCTTCAACGCCGCCTCCATCATCGGGACCGACAGGATATAGCGCCCCAGCCCCGCCGCGGTCACCACGATATCCGCACCGGCCAGCGCGGCGTCCAGCTCCGCCCATGGGGCGAAATGCCCGTCGAGCCGCCGTGCCGCGGCCTCCGCCCGCCGGTCGACCGGCGAAGCGACGGTCAGCCGCGCCAGCCCGGCCTCGCGCATGCCGTCGAGAACCAGCGCGCCCATGTCGCCGAGCCCGATCAGCAGCGCGCCGCAGCGCTTGAGGTCGCCGTGGAGATCGCGCGCCACCTGCACCGCGGCGGCGGCCAGCGAGGTCGCCCCCTCGGCGATCGGCGTCTCGCTGCGCACCCGCTTGGCCGCGGCATAGGCGGCCTGCAGTACCGCCTCCAGCGCCGGGCCGCTCAGCCCCGCCGCCGCGGCGATGCGGTGCGCCGCCTTCACCTGTCCCAGGATATGGGGCTCGCCGACGATCTGGCTGTCGAGCGAGCAGGCCACGGCGAACAGGTGGCGCACGGCATCGACGCCGGCATGGGTGTAGAGCTGGTCGGCCAGATCCTCGGTCGGCAGCCCGGCCCGCTCGGCCATGACCGACGCGACGGCCAGGGCAGCCTCCTGCGGCCGGTCATGGACGGCCAGCACCTCGATGCGGTCGCAGGTGCTGAGCCAGACCGCCTGCGTCAGTCCGGCGGCGCGCAGCCGTTCCAGCAGGGCCGGCACCTCCACCTCCTCGGTGGAGAGCAGGTCGCGCACCGTGCCGGAACAGGTTCGGTGGTTGGCACCGATGACGAGGTAGGATGTGGTCACGCCGGAACAGGTCTCAGCCGCCTCGGGCGACGGAGCGCCCGGTCTGGATTGTCTGACTGGCCCCCACCCTACCCTTACTCTCCGGACGCAGGGGAGAGGAATTGCCGCCCGCCCGACGATTGCGCGCTGCGGGCCGCGATGGAAGCCCCGCTATTCCGCCGCCGCGGACGCGTCCTGTCCGGCCGGAGCGGCGGCCTTCGCCGCCTCGATCTCCGCCGCCTTCTTCTCGACCAGCCCGACCAGATGGTCGACGATGTCCTTGTCCTTCAGCCGGTGGTCGGTGACGCCGGACAGGTAGATCTGGTGGGTGTTGTTGCCGCCGCCGGTCAGGCCGATGTCGGTCTCCCGCGCCTCGCCGGGGCCGTTCACCACGCAGCCGATCACCGACAGGGTCAGCGGCGTCGTGATGTGGGCGAGGCGCTGCTCCAGCAGCTCCACCGTCTTGATGACGTTGAAGTTCTGCCGCGCGCAGCTCGGGCAGGAGATGACCGTCACGCCGCGCCGGCGCAGGCCCAGCGACTTCAGGATGTCGTAGCCGACCAGCACCTCTTCCGCCGGGTCGGCCGACAGCGAGACGCGCAGCGTGTCGCCGATGCCCGACCACAGCAGCATGCCGAGCCCGATGGACGACTTCACCGTCCCGGCGCGCAGGCCGCCCGCCTCGGTGATGCCGACGTGCAGCGGATAGTCGCAGGCCTCGGCCAGGCCCTGGTAGGCGGCGACCGCCAGGAAGGCGTCGGACGCCTTCACCGAGATCTTGAACTCGAAGAAATCGTTGTCTTCCAGGATCTTCGCGTGGTTCAGCGCGCTCTCGACCATCGCCTCGGGACACGGCTCGCCGTACTTCTCCAGCAGGTCCTGCTCCAGCGAGCCGGCATTGACGCCGATGCGCATCGAGCAGCCATGGTCCCTGGCCGCCTTCACCACCTCGCGCACCCGCTCGGCGGAGCCGATGTTGCCGGGGTTGATGCGCAGGCAGGCCGCCCCGCTCTCCGCCGCCTCGATGGCGCGCTTGTAGTGGAAATGGATGTCCGCGACGATCGGCACCTTCACCTGCCGCACGATGTCCTTCAGCGCCAGCGCCGACTCGCGGTCGGGGCAGGAGACGCGGACGATGTCCGCCCCGACCCGTTCCGCCGCCTGGATCTGCTCGACCGTCGCCTTCACGTCAGTGGTCGGCGTGTTGGTCATGGTCTGCACGGAGATCGGTGCGTCGCCGCCGACGAGCACGTTGCCCACCCGGATCTGGCGGGACTTGCGGCGGAGGATCTGGCGATAGGCACGCACGGACATGGCTTTCAGCCTCGAAGCGATGGCCCGGAACGGCGGGCGGACACGGCCGGTGGAATCGGCAGGTGGGATCGGGGGCCGACCCCGGACCACACCGTTATAGCGCGGCCCGGACCAAGCCAGAAGGATCAGGCCAGAAGTGCGCTTCCCTGCGCCGGTTTCAAGGGAAACCCGTGGCGGAGGATCAGCGCGCGCCGGCGCGCACCACCCGTGGCCGTCCAGGGTCACGTCGCGCAGCACCTGCCCGACGGAGCCGAGCGGCGGGCTCTCCACCCCGTCGGCCACCACGACCAGACCGCCGGCATTGCCGGTGCGCACCTTCACGTTGGGCTTGTCGGGAACGCGATAGGTGTCGCCCGGCTTCAGAACGCGGGTGAAGACGATCTCGCTGCCGTCGCGCACCTGCACCCAGCTCTCCTGCGTCGCGCGCAGCGTGAGGCGCGAGGACTGGTTCTGCAGCCCGTAGGCCTTGGTCGGTCCCTGCGCCGGATCGGCGGCACGGGGGGCCGGCGGCGGCGGCGGCGCGGCGGGCTGATTGATCGGCGTCGGCTCCTGGGTCGCTCCCTCGGCCTCCTCGTCCTCGGCGGGCGGCGGCGGCACGTTGGTGATGGCCGGCGCCGGAGCGGCGGCGGGCGGGGCCGGCGGACGCGGCAGCGCGGCGACCGTCGCCGGGGCCGGGGCCGCGGGCGGCGGGGCGGGCGGCGGTACGTTCGACACCGGATAGGGCGGGGTCTGCGACGGGGCGGGGGCGCTCGCCGTCGGGGCCGGAACCGGGGCCGGCGCGGTGGGGGCGGGATTGGGCGGCGGCGTCACCGGGACCGGCGCGCCGGCCACCGCCTGGGACCCGCCGCCGGCCGGCGCCTCGCTCCCGCGCGGCGCCTCCGCGGCCTGCTGTCCGCTGCGCGGCAGCGTGTCGAGCAGCGAAACCAGCCGGTCCGGCAGGGCCGGCACCAGATCGACCACCGACCGGTCGGTCGCCGACAGATAATACCAGCCGCCATAGACGATGCCGGCGAGCACCAGCGTGCCCAGCAGCACCGTGCCGCCGGGGATGCGCCCCTCCGGCACGGGGGTCGGCAGATACAGCTCCTGCTTGCGGGCCGCGCCCACCGCCTCTTCCTTGTAGCGGTTGGCGATGGCCTCGGGATCGAGTCCGAGATACTCGGCATAGGACCGCAGGAAGCCCACCGCATAGGTGGTGCCCGGCAGATCCTGGAACCGTCCTTCCTCGATCGCCAGCAGGTAGGGATAGCGGATGCGCAGCATCGTCGCGACATCCTGCAACTGGTAACCCAGGCTCTGCCGGGTTTCCCGCAACGTATCGGCCACGCTGGGACCGGTCGGAACGGAGGGGTCGAAGTCCTGGAAAACCTTGCGCTTGGCCATGAGAAACGCCGTATCGTCGCGGTCCGCACCGGGGGCGGTCGTCCTGCATGCGTACGACAGCCGCCGGACGGACGCAATGGGAATGACCCGCCGTCCCTTCGAGGTTTCGGGGGCGTGGCACAACGGGCACCAGGAGCATTGAATTTTTCAATGTTCCATAGTTACTCAATCAATTTCACGCATGAAGCCTGCACCCTTAGCTTGAGCCTGAGCAGTTCAGCCGGAGTGACAGCGCCATGACCATGATCACGCGGACCGCCCCCCAGCCGGTCGAGCCCGTCGAGAGCCGCGTTTCCCCCCAGAGCCCTGCCCAGGCGGCGACCGGCGCCGGAACCGCCGTTCCCATCACCGTCGCGCATGGCGACGGCATCGGTCCGGAAATCATGACCGCCTGCCTGTCGGTGCTCGACGCCGCCGGCGCGCGCATCGCGCCCGAGCCCATCGAGGTCGGCGAGGCGGTCTATGCCCGCGGCGTCAGCTCCGGCATCGGGCCGGACGCCTGGGAAAGCCTGCGCCGCACGCGGGTCTTCCTGAAGGCGCCGATCACCACCCCGCAGGGCGGCGGGGTGAAGAGCCTGAACGTCACCATCCGCAAGACGCTCGGCCTCTTCGCCAATGTCCGGCCCTGCACCGCCTATGCCCCCTTCGTCGCCACCCGCCATCCCGGGATGGACGTGGTGATCGTCCGCGAGAACGAGGAGGATCTCTATGCCGGGATCGAGCACCGGCAGACGGCCGACGTCTACCAGTGCCTGAAGCTGATCACCCGGCCGGGGACCGAGCGGATCGTGCGCTATGCCTTCGAGTATGCCCGGGCGCACGGCCGGCGGAAGGTCACCTGCATGACCAAGGACAACATCATGAAGATGACGGACGGCCTGTTCCACGGGCTGTTCGAGGAGATCGGCACCCATTATCCCGACATCGAGCGCGAGCACCTGATCGTCGACATCGGCGCCGCCCGGCTGGCCGAGCGGCCGGAGCGCTTCGACGTGGTGGTGACGCCCAACCTCTACGGCGACATCCTCTCCGACATCGCGGCGGAGGTCGCGGGCTCGGTCGGGCTCGCCGGCTCGGCCAACATCGGCGCGCACTGCGCCATGTTCGAGGCGATCCACGGCAGCGCGCCGGACATCGCCGGGCAGGACCGCGCCAACCCTTCCGGCCTGCTGCTGGCCGCCGTGCAGATGCTCGTCCATATCGGCCAGGGCGACGTGGCGGAACGCATCCACAATGCCTGGCTGGCGACGCTGGAGGACGG
Organism: Azospirillum thermophilum; assembly: GCF_003130795.1. Lineage (NCBI taxonomy): Bacteria > Pseudomonadati > Pseudomonadota > Alphaproteobacteria > Rhodospirillales > Azospirillaceae > Azospirillum > Azospirillum thermophilum. Next base: position 426,641 of record NZ_CP029353.1, on the reverse strand, counting down.
CATCCATACCGCCGACGTCCACCGCGACGGCGTCTCGAACCGGCTGGTCGGGACGCAGGACTTCGCCCGCGCGGTGATCGGCCGGCTGGGTCTCGCCCCCCGCACGCTGCGGGCGGCCAGCTATGCCGCGGCGGCCAAGCCGATCGCCGTGCCGCTGGTCAGCCGCCCGGCGCGGCCCGACAAGCGCTTCGTCGGCGTCGACGTCTTCATCGACTGGCGCGGCACGCCGGACGGGCTCGCCACGGCGATCCGGCAGGTCTATGGCGGGGCGCTGGCGCTGACCATGATCACCAACCGCGGCGTCAAGGTGTGGCCGGACGGGCTGCCGGAGACCTTCTGCACCGACCACTGGCGCTGCCGCTTCATGCCGGCCGGCACCATGGCCGCCAACCCGGCCCAGGCCGCCCAGATGGTCGGCCGCCTGCTGGCCGCCGGCATCGACGTGGTGAAGACGGAAAATCTCTACCTGTTCGACGGCAAGCCCGGCTTCAGCCTCGGCCAGGGCCAGTAGACGGCAGGGGCCAATAACAGGGGCCAATAAGACGCCGGGGCGGTTCCGGCTTCCCCGGATCCGCCCCGCCCCGTCATCGGATCCGCCGTCGGATCCATCAGATCTGGACGCCGTGGTCCTTGGCGAAGCTGCGCAGCTTGTCGCGCACGCTGTGGTCGCCGACGTTGAACAGGCCGGCCATGTACTCGCGCAGCGCCGCCACGTCGAGCGAGCGCAGCATCGTCTTGACCGGGCCGACCGAGGGCGGCGACATCGACAGGGTGCGGAAGCCCACGCCGATCAGCGCCATCGCGTCCAGCGGCCGGCCCGCCATCTCGCCGCAGATGCTCAGCGGCACCTTGGCATGGGCGCAGGCATCGACCAGCCGGCGCAGGACGCACAGCATGGCCGGCGACAGCGGGTCGTAGCGGGTGGCGGTGCGCGGGTTGCCGCGGTCGGCGGCGAACAGATACTGCGTCAGGTCGTTGGAGCCGACCGACAGGAAGTCGATGCGCGGCAGCAGCGACGGCAACTGCCAGAGCAGCGACGGCACCTCCAGCATCGCGCCGACGCGCAGGCGGCTGGGCGGCTCCAGCTCCTGCGTCTCCAGGCGCTTCAGTTCCAGCTCGAGCAGCCGGCGCGCCGCATCGAACTCCGCCACCTCGGCGATCATCGGGAACATCACCGACAGCGGCCGCCCCGCCGCGGCGCGCAGCAGCGAGCGGAGCTGCTGGCGCAGCAGCGACGGGTGGTCGAGCCCGATGCGGACCGCCCGCCAGCCGAGCGCCGGGTTTTCCTCGTTCCCGGCGGCCATGTAGGGCAGCACCTTGTCGCCGCCGACGTCCAGCGTGCGGAAGACCACCGGCTTGTCGCCCGCCTCGTCCATGATGCGGGCGTAGAGGTCGGTCTGGGTATGCACGTCCGGGTAGGACGAGCGGACCATGAAGGGGATTTCGGTGCGGTAGAGCCCGATCCCCTCGGCCCCGCTCGCCTTCAGGTGCGGCAGGTCGAGGATCATGCCGCAGTTGAGCTGGATGGAGATCGGCGCGCCGTCGCGGGTCAGCGACGGCTGTCCGCGGATCTCCGCATACATCTGCTCCTTGCGGCTGCGCAGCGCCATCGCGTCGGCGAAGGCCATCTGGATGTCTTCCGCCGGGCGGACATAGACCTGCCCGTGGTCGCCGTCGACGATGAGCTGGTCCAGCGGCTCGATCCGGCTCAGCGCCTCGCTCGCCTGGACGACCGGAATGTTCAGCGCCCGCGCCACGATGCAGACATGGCTGGCCGGCGACCCTTCCTCCAGGATCAGGCCGCGCAGCCGCCGCTGGTCATAGTCGAGCAGCTCCGCCGGCCCCATGGAGCGGGCGACCAGGATGATGTCGTCGGGCAGCGTGCCGAGATCGGCGCCGGAGCCCTTGCCCGACAGGTGCATCAGCAGCCGGTTGGTCAGGTCCTCGAAATCCAGGAGCCGCTCGCGGATGTAGGGGTCCGTCAGGTGGCTCATGCGGGCGCGGGTGTCGTTCTGCACCTGCTGCACCGCCGCCTCCGCGGTCAGGCCCATGCGGATCGCCTCGCGGATGCGCGACAGCCAGCCGCGGTCCTCCGCGAACATCCGGTAGGTCTCCAGGATGTCCTTCGGCTCGCCGAGCCCGGCCAGCGCCGCCGCCGCCAGCAGGTCGTCGATGGCGCTGTGCATGGAGGTCAGCGCCGTGCCGAACCGCTCCAGCTCGGCCTCGGTATCCTCGGCGACCATCTGGCGGATGGTGAGCTGCGGACGGTGGACCACCGCCAGCCCCATGGCGAGGCCCCCGCTCATCGCCGTGCCGGACAGGCGGGCGGGCAGCAGGGCGGGATCGCCGGTGGAGGAGACTTCCTGGGGGTTGACCAGTTCGCCCTGGGCGACCAACTCGGCCACCACCATGGCGACGGTCTGGAGGGTTTCGACCTCCTCCTCGCTGAAGCGGCGGCGGTCCTTGTGCTGGATGACCAGCACGCCGCGCACCTTGCCGCCGCGCAGGATCGGCACGCCGGCCAGCGAGAAGAAGGGATCCTCGCCCGTTTCCGGGCGGTAGGCGAAGCTGGGATGGGACGGCGCGTTGTCGAGCGCGATGGGCCGGGCCTGCCCGGCGATGTCGCCGACGATGCCCTCGCCGACCCGCAGGCGGGTGTTGTGGACGGCCGACTTGTTCAGGCCCTCGGTGGCGAACAGCTCCAGCACCTCGCCGGCCCGCATGACATAGCAGGAGCAGACGTCCGCCCCCATCTCCGCCGCGATCAGCGTGACGATCTTGTCGAGCCGCTCCTGTCCCGAGCCGGACCCCGCCATCACGTCGCGCAGGCGGGCGAGCAGGCGGCGCGACGACGCACCGCCACCGTAGCCCGTTCCGTTCGGATCCGAACTGCCGTAGGCGGTGTCGAGGGTGCTGCTCATCGTCATGCCGCTCCGAGAACCGCGGGTGCCTCCCACATTGCCTTATCCGGCGGCCGGCCCGCCAGCGCCTTCTCGGCCTGTCCGATCAGCTCCGCCACGATCTCGGCGGCGGGCTGCTCGCGCGTGACCATCCCGACGCTCTGCCCGGCCATCAGCGAGCCGGTCTCGACATCGCCCTCCACGACCGCGCGGCGCAGGGCGCCGGCCCAGAAATGCTCGATCTCCAGGATGCCCGCCTCGCGCGTCAGTTCGCCGGCATCCACCCGCGCGATCACCGCGCGCTGCAGGTCGGCGAAGGCCTTGCTGCCGGCATTGACCAGCGCGCGCACGGGGATCACCGGGAAGCGCGGGTCGAGCTGGACCGACGGCTGCGCGTCGCGCGCCGCGGCCCGGATGAAGGTCTGCTTGAAGTTGGGATGGGCGATCGATTCGCTGGCGCAGACGAAGCGCGTGCCGATCTGCACGCCGGCCGCTCCCAGTTCCAGGAAGGAGGCGATCGCCTCGCCGCGCCCGATGCCGCCGGCCACGAAGACCGGCACCTCGCGCAGCTCCGGCAGGATCTCCTGCGCCAGGACGGTGGTCGAGACGGCGCCGATATGGCCGCCGGCCTCCATCCCCTCGATGACCAGCGCGTCGATGCCCTGCTTCACCAGCCGGCGGCCGGCCACCAGCGTCGGGGCGAAGCCCATGGCCCGCGCCCCGCCGTCCTTGATGCGGCGGATGGTGGCGCCGGACGGCAGGCCGCCCGCGACCACCACATGCCCGACCGCCTGCTCCCGGCAGACGTCGATCAGCCGGTCGAGGTCGGGATGCATGTTGATCAGGTTGACGCCGAACGGCCGGGTGGTCATCGCCCGCGTCGCCGCGATCTCCGCCGCGAGCAGGTCCGGGGTCATCGACCCGCAGGCCAGCACGCCGAAGCCGCCGGCGTTGGAGATCGCCGACACCAGGTGCCGTTCCGACACCCAGCTCATCGCACCGCCCATGATGGCGGTGCCGGTGCCGAGGAAGGCGCGGCCACGCGCCCAGAGCTGGTCAAGCCGAGCGCGCGCGGACTGATCGGTCATCGCCGCTCCTCCCTCGTCATTGCCGGTCAGGCCGCGTCCAGCCCGTAGGCGGTGTGGAGCGCGCGCAGGGCCAGCTCCGCATACTCCTCGGCGATCAGGACGGAGATCTTGATCTCGGAGGTGGAGATGACCTGGATGTTGATGCCCTTGTCGGCCAGCGCCTTGAACATGCGCTGGGCCACGCCGGCATGGCTGCGCATGCCGACGCCGATCACCGACACCTTCACCACGTTGGCGTCGGAGACCAGCCGCTTGAAGTTGAGGTGCTCCTTGGCGTCCTCCAGCACCTTCACGGCGCGGGCGAGGTCGGCCTTGCCGACGGTGAAGGTCATGTCGGTGGACTTGCCGTCCTCCGACACGTTCTGGACGATCATGTCCACGTTGACGGCGGCGTCGGTCAGCGGGCCGAAGATGCTGGCCGCGACGCCCGGCCGGTCGTCAACGCCGATCAGGGTGATCTTCGCCTCGTCGCGGCTGTAGGCGATGCCGCTCACAACTTCCTTTTCCACGATCTCGTCCTCGTCAACAACCAGGGTTCCGGGAAGCGAGCTGCCCGCCGCCGCCTCGAAGCTCGACAGCACCTGCACGCGCACGCGGTGGTTCATCGCCATCTCGACCGAGCGGGTCTGCAGGACCTTCGCCCCCTGCGACGCCAGCTCCAGCATCTCCTCGTAGGTGATCTTGGAGAGCTTGCGCGCCTTGGTCACGATGCGCGGGTCGGTGGTGTAGACGCCGTCCACGTCGGTGTAGATGTCGCAGCGGTCCGCCTTCAGCGCCGCCGCCACCGCCACCGCCGAGGTGTCGGAGCCGCCGCGGCCGAGCGTGGACAGGCGCCCGTCCTTGGTCACGCCCTGGAAACCGGTGATCACCGCCACCTCGCCCGTCGCCATGCTCTTCTCGAGCTGCGCGGTGTCGATGGAGACGATGCGCGCCTTGGAGTGCGTGTCGTCGGTGTAGATCGGGATCTGCCAGCCCGCCCAGGAGCGCGCCGGAATGCCGATGGACTGCAGCGCGATCGCCAGCAGACCGGAGGTAACCTGCTCACCCGACGAGACGACGGCGTCGTACTCGCGCGCGTCGTGCAGCTTGTCGATGTCGTTGCAGTATTTCACGAGCTGGTTGGTCACGCCGGACATCGCCGACACCACGACGGCCACCTGGTGGCCTGCCTTGACCTCCTGCTCGACCTTGCGGGCCACGTTCTTGATACGGTCGATGTCGCCGACCGACGTGCCGCCGAACTTCAGGACGATCCGCGCCATACCTCACACCATATTTTGCCGGGCCGCGAGGCCGGCGTGTCGCGCCCCCCGTTCCACCGTTGCCGGCGCGGGGCCGCGTATCCATACTCTCTCGGCCGAAGCGAGGCAAGGATGCCTCGTTGCACCTGCGCACAACCATTCTACGGAAACCCTGCAATGAACGCGACCGCCGGAACCGCCGCCACCGCCGATGCCCTGTCCGCGGAGGGGACCGGAAGCGGGGCACCATCGACCCGGCGGACGTCGCCCGCTTCTCGGCCATCGCGGCGGAATGGTGGGACCCCGCCGGCAAGTTCAAGCCGCTGCACCGGCTGAACCCTCTGCGCCTCGCCTACATCCGCGACACCGTATGCCGCCGGCTGGGCCGCGACCCGGAAGGCCCGCAGCCGCTGTCCGGCCTGCGCGTGGTCGACATCGGCTGCGGCGGCGGCCTGCTGGCGGAGCCGATGGCCCGCATGGGCGCCTCCGTCGTCGGCATCGACGCGTCGGAGAAGAACGTCCTGACCGCCTCCGCCCATGCGGCCGGGACCGGCGTCGCCGTCGACTACCGCGCCACCAGCGCCGAGGCCCTGGCAGCCGGCGGCGAGCGGTTCGACGTGGTGCTGGCGATGGAGGTGATCGAGCATGTGGCCGACGTGCCGCTGTTCGTGAAGTCCTGCGCCGATCTGCTGGCCCCCGGCGGGGTGCTGTTCCTCGCCACGCTGAACCGCACGCCGAAATCCTTCGCGCTGGCCATCGTCGGGGCGGAGTACATCCTGCGCTGGCTTCCCCGCGGCACCCACAACTGGCGCCAGTTCCTCCGCCCGTCGGAGGTCGCCGGCGTCGTACGCGCGTACGGGCTTGCCGTACGCGACCTGACCGGCGTCACGTACAACCCGCTGAGCGACGAGTTCCGCCTGAACCCGCGCGACCTCGACGTGAACTACATGGGATGGGCGGAGCGGGTGTGACGGGCCTTCATACCCGCTTGCATACGCTCTGAAGATGGGCCTCGGGCGTCAGGGTCCGGATGTCCTGGAACGGATTCGGGACGAGCAGGTCCTGGTCGCCCGAGCTGATCGCCCATGCGCCTGCCATGACGGCCAGCTCAAGATACTTGTTGTCCTTCGCGTCACGGGATGCTCAGCGCGACCTCGTTGTGCCGAAGGGGACCGCCCCCCATCGCGAAGACCTCGCCGTCCGCATATTCGTGGCGGACCTCCGCCGTCCGTTCGGCGGCAAGGTAATCGTCCGGGGTGATCCAGGGCTCACGCAGCGCGTCGGGCATGGCAAGGACTATAGCGCGACCGCGCCGCCCCTGCCATGGCACCGGTGAGGAAAGCGGCCGCCCCGCCCGGCCTTATCCGGGATGGCTGGCTTCCTGCTGGGTCAGCAGGGCATAGATCGCGTCAGCGGATTCGGAGCCGCGCAGCTTCTCGCACATGGACTGGTCGCGCAGCAGCCGGGAAACCCGGGCCAGCGCTTTCAGATGGTCTGCCCCCGCCTGTTCCGGGGCGAGGAGAAGGAAGATAAGGTCGACGGGCTGGTCGTCGATCGCGTCGAAGTCGATGGGCCGTTCGAGACGGGCGAAGACGCCGTGGACGCGGTCCAGGCCGGGCAGCTTGCCGTGGGGAATGGCGATGCCATGCCCCACGCCGGTCGTGCCCAGCCGTTCCCGTTCCAACAGGACGTCGAAGATCGCCCGCTCGTGCTGGCCGATCAGCTCGGACGCCTTCCGGGCCATCTCCTGCAAGGCCTGCTTCTTGTTGCCGGCCTTGAGGTTCGGAAGGATGGCGTGCGGCGTGATGAGGTCGAGCATGCGCTTCGGACCGATGGGTGGGGTCGGCGCCCGGTCAGGCGCCGGCCTTCTCCGCGGGATCGACCCAGCCGATGTTGCCGTCCGCGCGGCGGTAGACCATGTTCAGCCGGCCATGGGCGCCGTTGCGGAACATCAGGGCCGGAGCCTGGGCCAGCTCGAGCCGCATCACGGCCTCGCTGACCGACAGGGTGGCGATGGTGGTCTCCATCTCGGCGACGACGACCGGCTGCGCGGCGTCGGCGGCAGCGGTGTCCTCGCCGTCGAGATGCTCGTCCTTCTCGGCCTCCAGGATCTGGTAACGGGCCGGCACCGGCTCCTGGCCGTTCTCGACCGGGTGGTGGCTGCGCAGGCGGCTCTTGTAGCGGCGCAGGCGCTTGGCCAGCTTGTCGCAGGCGGTGTCGAAGGCCGGATAGGGCTCCGTCGCCTCGGAATTGCTCTGCAGCACGATGCCGCGGCCGACATGGACCTGGATATCGGCCTTGAACAGGTGCGCGTCGCGCGTCAGCACGACGTTGGCTTCGATCGGCTTGTTGAAGTACTTGCCGACGATGGCGCTCAGGCTGTCCGCGACGTGGGTGCGCAGGGCATCGCCGACGTCAAGCTGCTTGCCTTTTACGGTGAGTTGCATGTTGGAACGTTTCCAAATTGGTCCGCTTAAGGACGGGAGAAGACGGCGTGCCGCCACCTGCGGGCCGGGACCATAGTGCCGGGTTCAAAGACTGTCAACGAACACCCCCAATCCCGGTACTGCTACATTCGCGACATCTTCGCCCGGCGTCTCTGCACCGATGACGGGATCTTCATCGCTTCACGATACTTCGCGACAGTCCTGCGCGCAATGTCGATCCCTTCCGCGCGGAGGATCTCCACCAGCTTGTCGTCGGACAGCACGTCCTCGGGCTTTTCCGCGTCGATCAGCGTCTTGATGCGGTGGCGCACCGCCTCGGCCGAGTGGGAGGCCTGGCCGTCGGCGCCCTGGATCGCGGAGGTGAAGAAATACTTCAGCTCGAACACGCCGCGGGGGGTCGCCATGAACTTGTTGGTGGTGACGCGGCTGACCGTGCTTTCATGCATGCCGATCGCCTCGGCAATGTCGCGCAGGATCAGCGGCTTCAGGTGCGAGACGCCGTGGATGAAGAAGGCGTCCTGCTGGCGCACGATTTCCCCCGCCACCTTCAGGATGGTGGTGGCCCGCTGGTGCAGCGACTTGACCAGCCAGTTGGCCGACTGGAAGCGCTCGGAGATGTATTCCTTCTCCGCCTTGTTGCGCGCGGCTCCGGAAACGCGGGTGAAATAGCGGTGGTTGACCAGCACCCGCGGCAAAGTGTCCGGGTTCAGGTCGATCAGCCAGCCGCCGCCGGGGGCGGCGCGCATCAGGATGTCCGGGGTGACGAGCTGCGCCGGGGTATGGTCGAAGGCGACCGCCGGCTTCGGGTTCAGCTTGCGGATCTCCGCCACCATGTCGGCGACGTCCTCCGCATCCACCCCGCAGACCTTCATGATGGCCTGCAGGTTGCGGGCGGCCAGCAGTTCCAGATTGTCGAGCAGGGCGGCCATCGCCGGATCCAGCCGGTTCTTCTCGCGAAGCTGGATCGCCAGGCATTCCTTCAGCGAGCGGGCGAAGATGCCCGGCGGGTCGAAGCGCTGGCAGGCGGCCAGCACCCGCTCCACCCGCTCCGCCGTGCAGCCGAGCTGCGCGGCGAGCTGCGGGATGTCCAGCCCGGGCAGCCAGCCGGCCTCGTCCAGCATGTCGATCAGCGCCAGCCCGATGAGCTGGTCGCCATGGGCCGGAAGGTCGATCTTGAGCTGTTCGGTCAGGTGGTCGCGCAGGCTCTTCTGGCCGGTCAGCGTCGCTTCCAGGTCGCGCTCGTCGTCCTCGAAGCCGCCGCGCCCGCCGCGCTCGTTCCATTGGCCGTAGACGTCGGACGAGCCGTCCGTCCCGTCGGAGAAGCGGTCGTCCGCGTAGTCGTTCTCGAAATTGGTGTCGAGCGGCGCCTCGGCCCCGGTCGCCATGGTGTCGGAGGAGGTCATCTCCACCGTGTCCCGCGTCCGCCCGTCCGACGGCGGCGGGGGTGCCTGCTCCTCCCAGCCGTTCAGGCCGCCTTCGCCGGGGCCTCCGCTGGAACCCTCCCCGCCGCCGGCCTCGCCGCCGGCTCCCCCCTCGGACCCGCCGAACTCCAGCCCGGCCTCGGCCGGGCCGCCGTCGCGTTCCAGCAGGGGGTTCTGCTCGATCTCGCGGTCGACGAAGTCGGACAGCTCGATGTTCGACAGCTGCAGCAGCTTGATCGCCTGCTGCAACTGCGGCGTCATCACGAGGGTCTGGGCTTGTCGAAGGTCGAGACGTTGAGCAAGCGCCATAGGGAGGGAACCACGGCTAGAGGCTGAACCGGTCGCCGAGGTAGACCCGGCGCACATCCTTGTGCGCCACGATCTCCGACGGCTCTCCCTCCATCAATACCACACCGTCGTGCAAAATGTATGCCCGATCGACGAGGTCCAGCGTTTCCCGCACATTGTGGTCGGTGATCAGCACGCCGATGCCGCGGTCGCGCAGGTGGCCGACCAGTTCGCGGATGTCGTTCACCGCGATCGGGTCGATGCCGGCCAGCGGCTCGTCCAGCAGGATGAAGTGCGGCTGTCCGGCCAGCGCACGGGCGATCTCGACGCGGCGTCGCTCGCCGCCGGACAGCGCCAGGGCGGGGGCGCGCCGCAGGTGGGTGATCGAGAACTCCGCCAGCAGCTCGTCCAGCATCGCCTCGCGCGCGTCGCGGTCGGATTCGACCACCTCCAGCACGGAGCGGATGTTGTTCTCGACCGTCATGCCGCGGAATATCGACGCCTCCTGCGGCAGGTATCCGATGCCGAGCCGGGCGCGCCGGTACATCGGCAGGCCGGTGATGTCCTGCCCGTCCAGCAGGATGGTCCCGCTGTCCGCCGCCACCAGGCCGGTGATCATGTAGAAGCAGGTGGTCTTGCCGGCACCGTTCGGCCCCAGCAGCCCGACCGCCTCGCCGCGCTGCACGCTGACCGACACGTCGCGCACGACCGGCCGCTTCTTGAAGGACTTGCCCAGATGCAGGGCGACGAGCCCTTCCGAGGGGGGCGGCGGGGCGGTGCCCTGCCGGTCAGCGGGATCGGCCCGCAGATGGCCGGCGTCGTCGCCGGGGAGCCGACCGTCGAGGTCCATGGTCATCGTTCACGTTACCGGGGGAAAGGGGGCCGGAAGGGAGGGGACCGGAAACGCCCGGGCCGGGGTCAGGGCCTGGCCGGGGTCCGGGCAGGAGCGGCAGCGGGGGCGGCCACCGGGTCGGCGGCAGAGCCCTTCCCGCCGGCGGCCCCGCCCTTCGACGAACCACCCCTGGCCTGCCCGTCGGCGCCGGGCTGCTGGCCGGGGATCAGCAGGGCGTTGACCCGGCCGGCCTCGGGGCCGGAGATCACCCGGTTGACCTTGGTGTTCATGTTCATCTCGGCGGCTTCACCGTTCAACTGGTTGTCGCCGCGCGTGATCTTGACGTTGCCGATCAGCACGGCGGTGTTGTCGGCCACCGAATAGACCAGCTTGTCGGACAGCGCCACGTCGGTGGCGGTGGTCACCACCACGTTGCCGGAGCCGTCGATCCGCTCCATCTGGGTGGAGCCGTCGGGCATCTTCCTCAGCCTGCCGATCAGCACGTCGGCGCGCATGCGGTCGGTGCCGCGCACCGCCAGGGCGTCGCCGCGGGCGACCGTCAGCTCGCGGTCCTCGTAATATTCCAGGCTGTCGCGGGCGGTCACCACGTCCTTCTGCGTGATCAGCTTCAGGTTGCTGCCGGTGACGACCGCGATCTTCTTGTCCACGTCATAGATGCCGCGGTCGCCGAAGACCTGCTGGTTCGGGCTGATGATCCGCACGTTGCCCTCGGCGAGGAGCTGGAACACCTCGTTGCCCTTGCCCGGCACCTCGCGGTAGTAGGCGGTCAGCACGTCGGCGAAGACGGTGGAGTCGTTCCGCTTGGCCGAGGCGTTGCCGCGTGCCACATAGGCCCGGACGTCCTGGTGCCATTCGATCGCCTGGTCGGCGTTGATCTCGACCGGCTGCTTGCCGCCATCCTTGCCGCCGCCATCCTTGCCGCCCATGCCGGGCAGGGCCTGCGCGGGTGCGGCGGCAGGAGAGGCGAGCAGGAGGGCGAGCGCCGCGATCCCCGCATGGAGGACGGCGCGAAGGCTGCGGGGAACCGAATGGACTGCTGCGCTCACCGCTTTTTCCCTCCCGGAGGCTCGCTGGACTGGACGTTCGACTGGACCCCGGCCTTGGCCTGGTTGAGGAAGATCATCGTCTTCCCGCGGTCCGACATGCGGAAGCCCTGGGCGTTGATCTCGCCCTGCGGCCCCTGCCCCACCACCGGACTGTCGCCCCAGGCGGTGCCCTTGCGGACGTCGGTGTCGGCTTCCTCGGTGGTGAATTCGCGGCCGTCGTCGCGCAGGACATGCACGCTGCCGCGCATCTTCAGGATGCCGGTGTCCTGGTTGTACCAGCCCTTCTCCGACTTGATGGTCACCCAGCTCCCGTCATTCTCGGTCATCTCGGCCTCGGGCTGGTCGAGCTCGATGATGTTCGGCTGGTTGGCGGACTGGTCGGCACGGCTGGCGACGACGGAATAGGGCTGGTTCTTCTCGTCCGCGCTGAGGTAGCGCGGCTTGATCATCTCGAGCTGGCCCTTGTCGGCGGCGAGGCGCGAGCGCGGCGGCGTGGTCAGCGACGGCCAGGCGGCCAGCAGAGCCACCATCGCCAGCGCCAGCGCCGGCAGCGCGAACTTCATCGCCGTGACGAAGCGGCTGTAGAATCGGCTGACCGGCCGGGTGGTGCGGCGGCGGTGCACCCGCATCCCGTCGCCCTCCGGCGCGTCGGCCGCCCTGTCCGCCGGGCGGGAGCGCGGCGGCGTCCCCGGCCGCACCGCGCGCAGCACGTCGCGGCCGGCGTCCTGTCCGGTGGTCTCGGCGCGGTCGTCGGCGCGGGCGGTCATTGCTCAATCCCTCCGGCTGTTCCGGTCAGGCGACGCCGGCGCGCAGGCAGTCGTGGATGTGCACGATGCCCAGCGGCCGGCGGTCGGCCTCGATCACGAACAGGGTGGTGATCTGCTTGTCGTTCATCTCCCGCAGCGCCTCGACGGCCAGCGCCTTGGGGCGGATCGTCTTGGGGCGCGGCGACATGATGCTGTCCGCCCGCTCCGCCAGCAGTTCCGGCTTCAGGTGGCGGCGCAGGTCGCCGTCGGTGATGATCCCGGCGAGCGTCCCGTCCCCGTCCAGCACGCCGACGCAGCCCAGCCTCTTCGCGGTCATCTCGAAGATGACGTCGGACAGCGGCGTTTCCAAGCGGCAGAGCGGCAGATCCCCGCCCTTGTGCATCAGGTCGGAGACCTTCAGCAGGGCGCTGCCGAGCTGCCCGCCGGGGTGGAACTCGCGGAAGTCGGCGGCGGAGAAGCCGCGCCGCTCCAGCATCGCCACCGCGAGCGCGTCGCCGAGCGCCAGCATCATCGTGGTGGAGGTGGTCGGCGCCAGGCCCAGCGGGCAGGCCTCGGGCACCGGCGGCAGGATCAGCGCCACGTCCGACTGCTCGGCCAGCGAGGAGCCGGCCCGGCGGGTGACGCCGATCAGGGGAATGCCGAAGCGGCGGGTGTAGGCGATGACGTCGGACAGCTCCTTCGTCTCGCCGGAATTGGACAGGGCCACCACCGCGTCGATCCGGGCGATCATGCCGAGGTCGCCGTGGCTGGCCTCGCCCGGATGGACGAAGAAGGCCGGCGTGCCGGTGGAGGCGAGCGTCGCGGCGATCTTGCGCGCGACATGGCCCGACTTGCCCATGCCGGTGACGACGACGCGGCCGGAGATCCCGGCCAGCGTGTCCACCGCGCGGATGAAGGCGCCGTCCAGGCTGGCCGCCAGTTCGGTCAGCGCCTCGGCCTCCAGCCGCAGCACGCGGGTGGCGCTGGCGAGGTCGCGATCCTCGACGGCGGTGGCGAGCGTCTCTTCCGACGCCGCACCGGACAGACGGACGGACGGGTTGTCGATCAAGCTGGTCAAGGCTGCAACTGCCCTTTGAAGAGGTCTTGCCAAAGCATCATGGCCGGCGGCCGGCGCCACCCGGGGCCATCCCGGCGCGCCATCCCGGGGACCGGCAGTCGGCCGGCCCCGCGGCGCCTTCGGCCGGGGCGTCGCGGCGGCAGTATGCCCACCGGCGCGCCCCGGGTCAAATCAACGCCCGGGCGGGCAGCCTATTCCATCCCCCCGCCGTTCGGGCCCACCGCCTTTTGGGCCCCGCCTTTCGGGGAAGAGGCGGTCAGTGCGCCAGAATGTCCGGCTCGTCCCAGCCGCCGAGGTCGAGCGCGCCGCGCGCCGGCAGGAAGTCGAAGCAGGCCTTGGCGAGGTGGGTGCGCCCCTCGCGCGCCAGCATGACGTCCAGCTTCGCCTTCAGGTCGTGCAGGTGCAGCACGTCGGAGGCGGCATACTTCATCTGGTCGGGGGTCAGCTCGTCGGCGCCCCAGTCGGAGGACTGCTGCTGCTTGGACAGTTCCACCCCCAGCAGGTCCTTCACCAGGTCCTTCAGCCCGTGCTTGTCGGTGAAGGTGCGCACCAGCTTGGACGCCACCTTGGTGCAGTAGACCGGCTGGCAGACGATGCCGAGATAGGCCTGCAGGATCGCCACGTCGAAGCGGGCGAAGTGGAACAGCTTCGTCACGCCGGGATCGGTCAGCAGGCGCTTCAGGTTCGGGGCGTCGTACCGGCCCTTGCGGAACTGCACGAGATGGACCGTGCCGTCGCCGGGCGAGAGCTGCACCAGGCACAGCCGGTCGCGGTGGGGGTTCAGCCCCATCGTCTCGGTGTCGATGGCGATGGCGTTGTCACGGGCCAGGGCGGCGAGATCGAGGCCGTCCGGCAGGTCACCGTCGTGAAGGTCGATGGGCATGGTCGCGTCCCGCAAGGGTTAGGCCCCCGGCCGCGGACCCCAGAAACGACGAACGCCGCTCTGCTTCCCTTGCCCCCGAGGGGGATCGAAGCATGCGGCGCAGCCGGGTAGAAAATGGTGCCCAGGAGAAGACTCGAACTTCCACGACATTTCTGCCACAGGTACCTGAAACCTGCGCGTCTACCAATTCCGCCACCTGGGCTCGGTGTGGGCCGCTTATGTAGCCGGCTGGCGGGAGGGCGTCAACAGGTTTTTTTGATCTTTTTCCGCCGCCCCCTATCTTTTTTCCCCGGGCCGCCCGGGCGGCCCTTCCGCGGCGCGCCCCATCGCCACACCCGCGGGACATCTGCGGCGAGGTCTAGCGGGACAGGGGCGGTTTCTATATAAGCATCCGCCGAACCGGTGGCGCGGGACGCGCCGGAGATGTCCGGGACGGCGCCTGCGGGGCGGCGTTGGTTGGCCAGACGGCACGGGAGAAGGTCGATGTCCTATCGCACTCAGGTTATCACGGTGTTCGGCGGTGTCGGGTTCATCGGACGCCACCTCATCCGGCGTCTGGCCAAGTCCGGCGCCGTCATCCGCGTCGCCACCCGCAACCCCGGCAAGGTGTCGTTCCTCAAGACGTCCGGCTCGGTCGGCCAGATCGTGCCCTTCGCCACCGACGTCACCAAGGACGAGTCGGTCGCCCGCGCCGTGCAGGGGGCGGACATCGTCATCAACCTGATCGGCGTGCTCTACGAGCGGGGTTCCCAGACCTTCCAGTCCTGCCACGTCGACGCCGCCGGCCGCATCGCCCGCCTGGCCGCCGCCGCGGGTGCGGCGCGGATGGTCCATGTCTCGGCGATCGGCGCCGACGCCAACTCGCCCTCCGCCTACGCCCGGTCGAAGGCCGCGGGGGAGAAGGCGGTGCTCGCCGCCTTCCCCGGCGCCACCATCCTGCGCCCCAGCATCGTCTTCGGGCCGGAGGACCAGTTCTTCAACCGCTTCGCCGCCATGGCGCAGATCGCCCCGGCGCTGCCGCTGATCGGCGGCGGCAAGACCCGCTTCCAGCCGGTCTATGTCGGCGACGTCGCCGACGCCATCGTCGCGGCGCTGGAGCTGGACGGCGTGCAGGGCCACACCTACGAGCTGGGCGGTCCGCGCACCTACAGCTTCCGCGAGCTGATGGAGCTGACGCTGAGCACGGTGCGCCGCAGGCGCTTCCTGGTCCCGGTCCCCTGGAACCTCGCCGGGACGCTGGGCGGCCTGCTGGAGAAGGTGCCGCTGCTCGCCCCGGCGCTGACCCGCGACCAGGTGGAGCTGATGAAGCGCGACAACGTCGTCTCCCCCACCGCCGCCGGCTTCAAGGAGCTTGGCATCACCGAGCTCGGCACCTGCGAGATCATCCTGCCGACCTACCTGTCCCGCTTCATCGTCGGCGGCCGCTACAATACGCTGACCCGCGACGTCAGCGTCCACGAGAAGTACCCGAGCGCCCGCTGACCCCCTTCCGGCCGTCTCGCGGCCATCCATGACGGAAGCCCCGGCCCCGCGGCCGGGGTTTTTCTTTGCGCCGCCCTGCGTCCGCCGCAGCCCTCTCCCGCGCCGGCTTGATTTCCAGGGGCACCTGCCGCATCTCGCGGTAGTCCACTCGCCGCCGCACCGGCGGGAGAGACAACCAAGAAGCGAGACACTCTGGCGAGGGGAACTCCATGACCAGCGAACAGGCGACCTCGGGACGGGCCGGCTTGCGCCATGGCCGGGACGTCGAGGTGGAGGACGCCCGCTCGGCCCGCTGGGCCACGGTGGCCGCCTTCCTCCTCAACGGGACCGTCTTCGGCGTCTGGGCCACCCAGATCCCGCTGATCAAGGAGTCGCTCGGCCTCAGCGCCGCGGTGCTGGGCGGCGCCCTGCTCTGCCTTGCCGCCGGAGCGCTGACGGCGATGATCGCCAGCGGCCCGCTGCTGGGCCGGATCGGCAGCGCGCCGGTGATCCGGGTCACCGCCCTGCTGTTCTGCGTGCTGCTCCCCCTGCCCGGCCTGATGCCCGACCTGCTGTCGCTCTCCGCCGTGCTGTTCCTGTTCGGCGCCGCCGGCGGCACCATGGACGTGGCGATGAACGCCCACGGCGCGCTGGTGGAGCGGCGGCTCGGCCGGCCGATCATGTCGTCGCTGCACGGGATGTGGAGCCTCGGCGGGCTGGTCGGCGCCGGCCTCGGCGGCCTGCTTCTGCAGGTCCTGCCGCCGGCGGCCCAGGCCGGGCTGATCGCCGGGCTTCTCCTCGTCCTGTTCCTCGCCCTGCAGTCGCGCTTCCTGCCGAGCGCCGCCGACGCGACCGGCCCGTCCGGTTCCGGCCTCGCCCTGCCCGACCGCGGCACGCTGCTGCTCGGCGCCCTGACCTTCCTGTCCTTCATGAGCGAGGGCGCGGTGCTGGACTGGAGCGCCATCTACCTGCGCGACAGCCTTGCCGCGGCCGCCGGCCTGGCCGGGCTCGGCTTCGCCGTCTTCTCCGGCGCCATGGCGACCGGCCGCTTCTGCGGCGACTGGCTGCGGCATCATCTCGGCGGCGTGACGCTGGTGCGGATCGGCTCGGTCCTGGCGGCGGCCGGCCTGGCGCTCACCCTGCTGGGCGGCGGCCCCGTGACGGCGATCATCGGCTTCGGATTGACCGGTCTGGGACTGTCGAACGTCGTCCCGGTGCTGTTCAGCGCCGCCGGCGCGGCGGAGGACGGCTCGGCCTCGCGCGCCATCGCGGCGGTGGCGACGCTGGGCTACGCCGGCGTGCTGGCCGGCCCCGCCCTGTTCGGCTTCGTGGCCGAGGCCAGCAGCGTCGGCACCGCCTTCGCGATGATCGCCGCCTTCGCGGTCATCATCGCCCTGGCCTCGGGCCGGGCGGTGCCGCGGCCACGAGGCTGAGGGGCCGTCCCCTTACAGATAGAGGAACGCCAGCATGCCCGTGCCGATGGCGATGCGGTACCAGCCGAAGGGCGCGAAGCCGTAGCGGCCGACGAAATCCACCAGCGTCTTGACCACCAGCGCCGCCGCGACGAAGGCGGTGACGAAGCCGACCGCGATCAGCGCGCTCGAATCGAGCGTCATGACGCTCCAGTTCTTGTAGAGGTCGTAGACGGTGGCGCCGGCCATGGTCGGGATGGCCAGGAAGAAGGAGAACTCCGCCGCCGTCCGCCGGTCCACCCCCATCAGCAGCGACCCGAGGATGGTGGCGCCCGACCGCGACACGCCCGGCACCAGCGCCAGGCACTGGCACAGGCCGATCTTCAGCGCCAGCGGCGCCGGGAACCGCTCGATCTGGTGGTAGCGCGGGTCGGGCAGGAAGCGCTCCAGCACCAGGATCGCGATGCCGCCGAGGATGAGCGCCACGCTGACCACCGTCGGGTTGAACAGCACGCTCTTGATGACGCCGTGCAGCCCGGCGCCCAGGATCATGGCCGGCAGGAAGGCCAGCAGCACGGCCGTGGCGAAGCGCTGCGCGCCGGGATCGTCCTTCAGTCCCGTCACCACCCGCCACAGGCGGGCGAAATAGACCGTGCAGATCGCGAGGATGGCGCCAAGCTGGATCACCACCTCGAACACCTTGCCCGGCGGGCCCTGGAAGCCCAGCAGCTCGTCCAGGATGATCAGATGGCCGGTGGAGGACACCGGCAGGAATTCCGTCAGCCCTTCGATCAGGCCGAGCAGGATCGCGTCGAGATATTGGTCGATGAACATGCGGCGCTTGGCCCCTGGCAGGTTTGGAGCATGCCCCGGTAGATAGGGTCGGGCGGCCGGCTCTGCAGCGGGGCACGCCGGGGCTTATAGCAGGCTGCCCCGTCCGTGGCGACGACGACGCTTCGGTACCTCGAAATTCGCGATAGGTCCGTTATGGGACTAATTTTCTTTCGTCATTTTAAAACTGCGACTGGTTCTCAACTGACGATTCGGAGCGCCCCGCAAAAAAGGACAGTACGCGTTACCTATCGGCGATTTTTTGCTCGCGCAGCTTTTGCGCATGCGTTATATGACGCTCGTCCACTGCGTGCGTGGACGTTCGTTTTCATCGGGGCCGGGCCGCGGAACTGACCGGGCCGGCACGCATCGCTCCCCGCACCGGGGACCGCGCAGAAGGAGCAGGGGTCATGGCGAACCAGAGGATGTTGGGCTTCGTGCACACCGCGCAGCGGATGCCCGACAAGCGCCCGGCTGCGGAACGCCGCCAGGATTTCGCCGAGATCTACGCCCGCTTCTCCGACGAGCGCGCCAACGAGCAGGCCAACCGCTGCTCGCAGTGCGGCGTTCCCTTCTGCCAGGTCCATTGCCCGGTTTCGAACAACATCCCCGACTGGCTGAAGCTGACGTCGGAAGGGCGGCTGGAAGAGGCCTACGAGGTCAGCCAGGCCACCAACAACTTCCCGGAAATCTGCGGTCGCATCTGCCCGCAGGACCGGCTGTGCGAGGGCAACTGCGTCATCGAGCAGTCGACCCACGGCGCGGTCACCATCGGATCGGTCGAGAAGTACATCAACGACACCGCCTGGGATAACGGCTGGGTCAAGCCGCGCAAGCCCTCGCACGAGCTCGGCCTGTCGGTCGGCATCATCGGCGCCGGCCCGGCGGGCCTCGCCGCGGCGGAGGAACTGCGCGCCAAGGGCTACGCCGTCCA
This sequence comes from Azospirillum thermophilum, assembly GCF_003130795.1. Lineage (NCBI taxonomy): Bacteria > Pseudomonadati > Pseudomonadota > Alphaproteobacteria > Rhodospirillales > Azospirillaceae > Azospirillum > Azospirillum thermophilum. The sequence continues at coordinate 408,012 of NZ_CP029353.1, read as the reverse complement.
TGTCTACGACCGCTACGACCGCATGGGCGGTCTGCTGGTCTACGGCATTCCCGGCTTCAAGCTGGAGAAGACGGTCGTCGAGCGCCGCGTGAAGCTGCTGGCCGACGCCGGCGTGGTCTTCCATCCGAACTTCGAGGTCGGACGCGACGCCACCATGGCCGACCTGCGCGCCAAGCATGTCGCCGTGCTGGTCGCCACCGGCGTCTACAAGGCGCGCGACATCCAGGGGCCGGGCAGCGGCCTGAAGAACATCGTGCCGGCGCTGGAATACCTCACCACCTCCAACAGGGTCGGGCTCGGCGACACGGTCGCGGCCTATGACGACGGCTCGCTGAACGCCGCCGGCAAGAAGGTGGTGGTTCTCGGCGGCGGCGACACCGCCATGGACTGCGTGCGCACCGCCATCCGCCAGGGGGCGACCTCGGTCAAGTGCCTCTACCGCCGCGACCGCAAGAACATGCCGGGCTCGCAGCGCGAGGTGGCGCATGCCGAGGAGGAGGGCGTCGAGTTCGTCTGGCAGGTGGCGCCCGAAGGCTTCACCGGTGAGACGCGCGGGGGTGCCGAGGTGGTGACCGGCGTGCGCGCCGTGCGCATCCATCTGGGCGTCGCCGACGCGACCGGCCGCCAGACCCCGCAGGTGATCGAGGGCTCCGAATACACCGAGCCGGCCGATCTGGTGATCAAGGCGCTCGGCTTCGAGCCGGAGGATCTGCCGGAGATGTTCGGCGAACCGGACCTGAAGGTGACCCGCTGGGGCACCCTGCTGGTCGACCACCGCACCAAGATGACCAGCCTGGACGGCGTCTTCGCCGCCGGCGACATCGTGCGCGGCGCCAGCCTGGTGGTGTGGGCCATCCGCGACGGCCGCGACGCGGCGGACGCGATGCACGCCTACGCCCGGGCGAAGGCGGAGACGCTGGCGGTCGCGGCCGAGTAGGGCCGCCGCCGTTTCGAAGGTCCCGGGGCCGGATGCGCCCCGGGGATCGCGGGTTCCGGAGGCCGGATGCCTCCGGCGGAAGGCGGGGGTGACGCCCCCGCAGCTACATTCGACTGAAAGGGTCCACCGATGACCACCGAGATGAACCAGGGTGAGCAGTTCGTCGCCGAGTACCGTGCCAACGCCGCGGCGCTGACCACTGCCAACGCCTACAATCCGGAGGATGAGCACGATGCCTGCGGCGTCGGCTTCATCGCCGCGATCGACGGCAAGCCCCGACGTTCGGTGGTCGAGAAAGGCATCGAGGCGCTGAAGGCCGTCTGGCACCGCGGTGCCGTGGACGCCGACGGCAAGACCGGCGACGGTGCCGGCATCCACGTCGCGGTGCCGCAGAAGTTCTTCAAGGACCACGTCAAGGTCATCGGCCACCGCGCGCCGGACAACAAGCTGGCGGTCGGCCAGGTCTTCCTGCCGCGCATCAGCCTCGACGCGCAGGAGGCCTGCCGCTGCATCGTCGAGACCGAGATCCTGTCCTTCGGCTACTACATCTATGGCTGGCGCCAGGTGCCGATCAACGTCGACATCATCGGCGAGAAGGCCAACGCCACCCGGCCGGAGATCGAGCAGATCATCGTCGGCAACAGCAAGGGCGTGTCCGACGAACAGTTCGAGCTCGACCTCTACATCATCCGCCGCCGCATCGAGAAGGCGGTGAAGGCCGAGCAGATCAACGACTTCTACATCTGCTCGCTGTCCGCCCGCTCGATCATCTACAAGGGCATGTTCCTGGCGGAACAGCTCACCACCTTCTATCCCGATCTGCTCGACGAGCGGTTCGAGTCCGACTTCGCCATCTACCACCAGCGCTATTCGACCAACACCTTCCCGACCTGGCCGCTGGCCCAGCCCTTCCGCATGCTCGCCCACAACGGCGAGATCAACACGCTGAAGGGCAACGTCAACTGGATGAAGGCGCACGAGACCCGGATGGAGCATCCGGTGTTCGGCAGCCACATGGCGGACCTGAAGCCGGTGATCGGCGTCGGCCTCTCCGACTCGGGCGCCCTCGACACGGTGTTCGAGGTGATGGTGCGCGCCGGCCGCTCGGCCCCGATGGTCAAGATGATGCTGGTGCCGCAGGCGCTGACCAGCTCGCAGACCACGCCCGACAACCACAAGGCGCTGATCCAGTACTGCAACTCCGTCATGGAGCCGTGGGACGGCCCCGCGGCGCTCGCCATGACCGACGGCCGCTGGGTCGTCGGCGGCATGGACCGCAACGGCCTGCGCCCGATGCGCTACACCATCACCACCGACGGGCTGATCATCGCCGGCTCGGAGACCGGCATGGTGAAGATCGACGAGAGCCAGGTGGTCGAGAAGGGCCGCCTCGGCCCGGGGGAGATGATCGCCGTCGACCTGCAGGAAGGCCGCCTGTTCCATGACCGCGAACTGAAGGACCACCTCGCCGCCCAGAAGCCCTGGGGCAAGTGGGTGAGGAACACCACCCACCTCGACGAGCTGGTCAAGACCGCCTCGCTGAAGGGCGAGCCGTCGGAGATGGAGAAGGCGGAGCTGCGCCGCCGCCAGATGGCCTTCGGCATCACCATGGAGGACATGGAGCTGATCCTCCATCCGATGGTGGAGGACGGCAAGGAGGCCATCGGCTCGATGGGCGACGACAGCCCCATCGCCGTGCTGTCGGACAAGTACCGCGGCCTGCACCACTTCTTCCGCCAGAACTTCTCCCAGGTCACCAACCCGCCGATCGACTCCCTGCGCGAGCGCCGGGTGATGAGCCTGAAGACGCGGCTGGGCAACCTCGGCAACATCCTGGACGAGGACGAGAGCCAGACCCGCCTGCTGCAGCTCGAGTCGCCGGTGCTCACCACCGCCGAGTTCCGCGCGATGCGCGACTATATGGGCGACACGGCGGCGGTGATCGACGCGACCTTCCCGATCGACGGCGGGCACGACGCGCTGCGCGACGCGTTGCGCCGCATCCGCCAGGAGGCCGAGGATGCCGTGCGCGGCGGCGCCAACCACGTCATCCTGACCGACGAGGCGATGGGGCCGAAGCGGGCCGCCATCCCGGCCATTCTGGCGACCGGTGCGGTCCACACCCACCTGATCCGCTCCAACCTGCGCACCTTCACCTCGCTGAACCTGCGGACGGCGGAGGGCCTGGACGTCCACTACTTCGCCGTGCTGATCGGCGTCGGCGCCACCACGGTCAACGCCTATCTGGCGCAGGAGGCCATCGCCGAGCGCCACCGCCGCGGCCTGTTCGGCGCCCTGTCGCTCGAGAAGTGCATGACCAACTTCAAGAAGGCGGTCGACGACGGCCTTCTGAAGATCATGTCCAAGATGGGCATCTCGGTCATCAGCAGCTACCGCGGCGGCGGCAACTTCGAGGCCATCGGCCTCAGCCGCGCGCTGGTCGCCGAGCATTTCCCGGCGATGGTCAGCCGCATCTCCGGCATCGGCCTGAACGGCATCCAGAAGAAGGTGCTGGAGCAGCACGCCGTGGCCTACGACCAGGAGGTCGTGGCGCTGCCGGTCGGCGGCTTCTACCGCTTCCGCAAGTCGGGCGACCGCCACGGCTGGGAGGGCGGGATCATCCACACCCTGCAGCAGGCCGTCACCAACGACAGCTACACCACCTTCAAGAAGTACTCCGAGCAGGTGAACAAGCGGCCGCCGATGCAGCTGCGCGACCTGCTGGAGCTGCGCTCGATGAAGCCGGCCGTTCCGGTGGACGAGGTGGAGAGCATCACCGCCATCCGCAAACGCTTCATCACGCCGGGCATGTCGATGGGCGCCCTGTCGCCGGAGGCGCACGGCACGCTGAACGTCGCGATGAACCGCATCGGCGCCAAGTCCGACTCGGGCGAGGGCGGCGAGGATCCGGCGCGCTTCCGCCCGGACAAGAACGGCGACAACTGGAACTCCGCCATCAAGCAGGTCGCCTCGGGCCGCTTCGGCGTCACCGCCGAGTACCTGAACCAGTGCCGCGAGCTGGAGATCAAGGTCGCCCAGGGCGCCAAGCCCGGCGAGGGCGGCCAGCTTCCCGGCTTCAAGGTGACCGAGCTGATCGCCCGGCTGCGCCACTCCACCCCCGGCGTGATGCTGATCAGCCCGCCGCCGCACCACGACATCTACTCGATCGAGGATCTGGCCCAGCTCATCTATGACCTGAAGCAGATCAATCCGGATGCGAAGGTGACGGTGAAGCTGGTGAGCCGTTCCGGTATCGGAACGATCGCTGCCGGCGTCGCCAAGGCCAATGCCGACGTGATCCTGATCTCCGGCCATTCCGGCGGCACCGGCGCCAGCCCGCAGACCTCGATCAAGTATGCCGGCCTGCCCTGGGAGATGGGCCTGTCGGAGGTGCATCAGGTCCTGACGCTGAACCGCCTGCGCCACCGGGTCCGGCTGCGCACCGACGGCGGCCTGAAGACCGGCCGCGACATCGTCATCGCCGCCATGCTGGCGCGGAGGAGTTCGGCATCGGCACCGCCAGCCTGATCGCCATGGGCTGCATCATGGTGCGCCAGTGCCACTCCAACACCTGCCCGGTCGGCGTGTGCGTGCAGGACGAGGCTCTGCGCAAGAAGTTCGTCGGCACGCCGGAGAAGGTCGTCAACCTCTTCACCTTCCTGGCGGAGGAGGCCCGCGAGATCCTCGCCGGCCTCGGCTTCCGGACGCTGAACGAGGTGATCGGCCGCACCGACCTGCTGCATCAGGTCAGCCGCGGCGCCGAGCATCTCGACGACCTCGACCTCAACCCGCTGCTGGCGCAGGTCGATCCTGGCGAGAACGCGCGCTACTGCACCCTGCAGGGCCGCAACGAGGTGCCGGACACGCTGGACGCCCGCATCGTCGCCGATGCCCGGCCGCTGTTCGAGGAGGGCGAGAAGATGCAGCTCGCCTACAACGCCCGCAACACGCAGCGCGCCATCGGCACGCGGCTGTCCTCGATGGTGACGCGCAAGTTCGGCATGTTCGGACTGCAGCCGGGCCACATCACCGTCCGCCTGCGCGGCACGGCCGGCCAGTCGCTCGGCGCCTTCGCGGTGCAGGGCATCAAGCTGGAGGTGATGGGCGACGCCAACGACTATGTCGGCAAGGGCCTGTCGGGCGGCACCATCGTGGTCCGTCCGCCGACCTCCAGCCCGCTGGAGTCGCACAAGAACACGATCATCGGCAACACGGTCCTCTATGGGGCGACGGCCGGCAAGCTGTTCGCCGCGGGCCAGGCCGGCGAGCGGTTCGCGGTCCGCAACTCCGGCGCCACCGTGGTGGTCGAGGGCTGCGGCTCCAACGGCTGCGAGTACATGACCGGTGGCACGGCGGTCATCCTCGGCCGTGTCGGCGACAATTTCGCGGCCGGAATGACCGGCGGCATGGCCTATGTCTATGACGCGGACGACCAGCTGCCGCTGCACATCAACGAGGAGAGCGTCGTCTACCAGCGCGTCGAGGTGCCGCACTACGAGGCGCAGCTCCGCTCGCTGATCGAAGAGCATGTGGCCGAGACGCAGAGCCGTTTCGCTGCCGAAATCCTCAACGACTGGGAGCGCGAGGTCGCCAAGTTCTGGCAGGTCGTGCCGAAGGAGATGCTGAGCCGTCTGCCTGTCCCGGTCACGCTGCCGCGGGCCATTCCGGCGGAGTAAGGGTCAAGGCGAAGGCCAAGGCGGCGGTCCGGGAAACCGGGCCGCCGCTTGTCTTTGGAGGATCGCCCGCCGACCGGCTTCGGGCCTTCCTCCGCCGGTCCTCTTTAGACCTTCGTCTCAGGGACAAGCGGAACAATTTCGCCACCGGGTGTTTTGCATTAGGCTTCCGCAGGAGTGTCGGCAACTCCCTCCGGCGGCCTCGCCGACGCGGCCGGGAACGACAGGAGACGGGAAGGCAGCGCATGCCGAAGACGGACGGTTTCCGCATCGCGATACGGGCCGCCGTTGCCGGCGACGCGCCGCGTTGCGCCGAGATCTTCCTGAACGGCCGGCGCCGCGCCTTCCCCTGGCAGCCGCCGGACCGTTTCCGGCTCGAAGACTATGACGCCTGCGTCCACGACGAGGAGGTCCTGGTGGCCGAGGTGGAGGGCCGGGTCGTCGGCTTCGTCTCCATCGACCGGCCGGACCGCTTCATCAACGCCCTGTTCATCGACCCCGGCTGGTGCAACCGCGGCATCGGGTCCGCCCTGCTGCGCGAGGCGCTCGGCCGGCTGGAGGGAACGGCCCTGCTCTCCTGCGCGGCGCGCAACGCGGCCGCGCGCGCCTTCTACGAGAACCAGGGCTGGACCCCCGTTCCCCCGCCCGGAACCACCCCGTCCGGGGAGGCGGAGCCCCTGGTCCTCTACCGAATGTCGCGCGCCGGCTAGTCGAAGGAGGCAGGCTCCGCCCCTACGCGTGGGCTGTTTTCGCTTGCTGCGTTGCGCTAAAGTCCCGCCCGCCATGAGGATCCTGTACCACCACCCGCTCCACCCCCTGTGCCGCGTCGCGCGGATCATGCTGGCCGAGAAGGGCATCCCCTTCGAGCCGGTGATCGAGAAGCCATGGGAACGGCGGGTCGAGTTCCTCGCCCTCAACCCGTCGGGCGAGCCGCCGGTGCTGGTCGAGGAGGACGGCACCGTCGTCGCCGGCGGTCTTGCCGTGATGGAGTATCTGGAGGAGGCCTATCCGGACCCGCCGCTGATGCCCCGCGACATCCCCCACCGGGCAGAGGTCCGCCGCATCGCCGACTGGTTCCTCCACAAGTTCGACCGCGAGGTGACGGAGAACCTGGTGGGCGAGAAGCTGATCAAGCGCCTGTCCGGCCAGGGCCATCCTTACGCTCCGGCCATCCGCGCCGGGCTGGCGAACGTGCATTACCATCTCGATTACATCGCCTATCTCGCCGAGCGCCGCCCCTGGCTGGCCGGGCCGGCCCTGACGGTGGCCGACATCGCCGCGGCGGCAGCGCTGTCCTGCCTCGACTATGTCGACAACGTGCCTTGGGACAGCCATCAGGAGGCCCGCGACTGGTACGCCCGCATCAAGTCGCGCCCCAGCTTCCGCGCCATCCTGGCCGACAACATCGCCGGCTGCCCGCCGCCCAGGCATTACGCGGATCTGGATTTCTGACGGCCGCTGCCCCATTCTTGACAGAGGACGCCGGGCCACCATACAACCGTGTGGCGATATCGATTCCGGCTTTCTCTAGGGGGCTCTTCATGGCGACGTCTCCGGCCCGGCCCACCAAACCCGCAACCGCCTCCCAGGGCGGTGCAGGGTCCGGCCGTTCAAGCGGATACGCCTCCAAGGATGCCGTGATCGAGGCGATCACCACGCTCGGCCAGTCCATCGACCGCCGCCTCGTTTCCCTCGAATCCGGCCAGCACTCCCTCCGCGAGGGACAGGTCGCGCTGGAAGGCCGGATGGATCGGCTCGAGGGGCGCATGGACGGCCTCGAAGGCCGCATGGGCCTCCTTGAGGGGCGCATGGACAATCTTGAACAGGGTCAGAAGGCCTTGGAACAGGGACAGAAGGCCCTGGAGCAGGGACAGAAGGCCTTGGAGCAGGGACAGCAGAGCCTTTTCGCAAGTCAAAAGACCCTGCAGGACCGTCAAACCAGTCTTGAGGCGGGCCAGAGGTCCATCGTCCAGGTCATGAACGAGAATCATGCGGAACTGAACCGCAAGATCGAGCAGATCATGACCATCCTGGCGACCAAACTCGCCTGACAGACGATGTACACCCTCCGGGTCCGCTCACCGGACGCGGCACAATCCTGTCCGGCCCATCCATTCTACTGCTGCGGTTTCGCCTGCGGGTCCGCCGGCGCCTTCTGATCGGCGGGCTTGCCCGGCTTCGCCGGCTTCACGGTGCCCGAGGCCTCCAGTTTCGCCAGCCGCTCCAGGTTGGCGGCGGCGGCACGGCCCTGTTCGCTGTCCGGGGCGATTCGCCTCAGCAGGACCCAATCCTCGCGGGCCGCGGTAAAGTCGCCGGACATCGCCTTCACGTTGGCGCGCAGCAGGATCGCCTCGGGATCGCCGGGCTTCAGTTCCAGCGCCCGCGCGATATCGCCGAGGGCCTGACGGCTGTTCATCAGCGCCTTGTGCGCCGAAGCCCGGTAGAGCCAGGCGTCGGCCCGCGACGGATCCTTCACCAGCGCGGCGTCGAGATCGGCGACGGCGTCCCAGTAGCGCTCGGCCTCCGCGCGGGCGAAGGCACGGTCGATCAGCAGGTCGACGTCGCCCGGCTGCCTGGCGAGCGCATCGGTATAGAGCCGCTCCGCCCGCGTCTGGTCGCCGGCCCGCAGCCAGGCCCAGCCGGCCCGCCCGAGGATCGAGGCCGCCGCCTTGGGATCGTCCCTGCCCAGCCGGGGAGCCAGTTCCTCCAGCCGGCTGCCGGCCTCCTTGAAAGCTCCCTGGTGGAACAGCGCCAGGGCCTGGCACAGGCCGGCGAGGTCGCCGCCGCCGGCCTGCTGCCAGCGGGTCGCGGTCTCCATCGCCTCCTCGGGCCGGCTCTCGGCCAGCGCCGCACAGGACGCGATCTGGCTGTTGCGGTTCGTTGCCTGGTCGGCATGGGCTGCCCGGGGCGCGGCGATCAGCAGCGACAGCAGGGCAAGCGTCAGGTAAGCGTTGCTTCGGATCATGGCCGCCCTACACTCCGCCAGGACCGCCCCCGACGCAAGGGCCAGCCGCTGCCGGCCCGGCGTCTCCGCGACCAAGGACCTCGCCATGCCGTCTCCCCGCCTGTTCGTCTTCGGCCCCGGCTACAGCGCCCGCGTCTTCGCCGACCGCCTGCGTGCCGAGGGCTGGCGGATCGCCGCCACCTGCCGGGGCGAGGACAAGCGCGCGGCGCTGGAGGCCGGGGGGATCGAGGCCTTTCCCTTCGACCGCGACCGTCCGCTGGCCGACGCGGCGGCGGCCCTGGAGGGCACCACCCACCTGCTGGTCAGCATCCCGCCCGATGCCAAGGGCGACCCGGTGCTGGACCATCACGCCGCGGATCTGGCGAACCTGCGCACGCTGGACTGGGCCGGCTACCTCTCCACCACCGGGGTCTACGGCGACACCAAGGGGGAATGGGTGAGCGAGGCGGCCTGGCTGCGCCCGACCGGCGAGCGGCAGAAACGCCGGGTGGAGGCCGAGCGCGGCTGGCTGTCGCTCTACCGCCAGTACGGCGTGCCGATGCACCTGTTCCGGCTGGCCGGCATCTACGGACCCGGCCGCAGCGCCCTCGACTCGGTGCGCGACGGCACCGCCCGGCGGGTGGACAAGCCGGGACAGGTCTTCTGCCGCATCCATGTCGAGGACATCGCGACGGTGCTGCGCGCCTCGGTGGCGCGGCCCTCGCCGGGCTCCGTCTACAACGTCGCCGACGACCTGCCCTGCCCGTCGCACGAGGTGGTGACCTATGCCTGCGAGCTTCTGGGCGTCGAACCGCCCCCCATGGTCCCCTTCGAGAAGGCGGAGATGTCGCCGATGGCCGCCAGCTTCTACGCCGACTCGCGCCGGGTGAGGAACGACCGGATCAAGCGCCAGCTCGGCGTCACCCTCGCCTACCCGGACTATCGCGCCGGGCTGCGCGCCCAGCTCGCGGCCGAACGGGATGGGCCGCCCACAGCTTGACCGGCCGACGCCCGTCTTTCGAATAGCCGAACAAGGAAATACTTCGATACCGAAGGATAGTCATATCCGGATAGTTGTACCAACCGCGCCGGACACTCTCTGCTCTGGCAAAGGATATTTAATAATCTCTTCCGATCATGTTTCTATCGACCACCGCTGTCTTGCGAGGTTGTGGGGGCATGAACGGCACGTCATTCCCGGCCGGCGACGGTGCGGCGGCAAGCCAGGACCGGCAGGCCTTCCGCCGCCAGATGGATGAAGTCGTCGCGCGCATCCCGATGCATGCCATCCGGTCGGTGCTGGAGGCGGTGGACGGCGCCGCCGCCCCGAACGGCGAGCGGGCCCGGCACCTGCGCGACGCCCTGGTGGATCATTTCAACCGGCTGCGCCCGATGAAGGCGCGCCGCCTCTTCACCGGCCTGTTCGAGCCCTTCCTGGTCGACGACCATGTCCTGTTCCGCGCGCCGGAGGTGGTGCCGGCCCTGATCCAGCGGGTGGACATGGGCGGTGTCTGGGCGGCGCTGACGCAGTACGCCTTCCCCGGCCTCGCCGCCGAGGTGCAGAGCAGTCTGGACGAGATGGCGCGGGAGGAGATGCTGGACGCCGTGCTCGCCAGCCCCGCGGCGCTGGAGATGCGCGAGCGGATGCGGCGGGAGGCGGTGGACTTCCTGCTGCGGCTCGCCGCCGACCGCGGCGCCACCGACCGATTCCTGACCCTCGCGAACGAGGAGGCGCTGCACGATGCCCGGCTGCGCACCCTCTATCTCGGCCGCAAGGCGCCGATCGACGGCGAACTGCTGGGCTTCATCCGGACGGTGCTGGAACACAACGCGGTGCTGCTGCCGCTGTTCGACCGCATGCGGCGGGAGATGGCGGAGATCCGCCAGGGCTCCCTCCCCTCCGCCGCCGAGGTGGACTGCCAGTCGGCGCTGATGGTCGGCTTCGTCCGGCGCATCCGCGACCTCGGCCTGCCCTTCCGCGACCAGTCCCAGCCGCTGGCGTGGTTCGCCCCGCTCTACGGCCTGAACGTCGGCCGGCGCTACGACGTGTTCCTGCGCCATGTGCGCGAGCATGGCGGCCCGGCGCTGCGCGAGTCGCACCCGCTGCTGCGCGCCCTGCTCGGCCATTTCCACGGGGCGACCGCCACCATCCTGGATGTGGTCGAGGGCATGTTCGGCGACATGGACATCCGCCACGGCGGCGTCCTGCTGGTGAACGGCGCCACCCGCGCCCTGCTGGCCGAGGCGGTCGACCGGTTCGAGCAGTCGCTGACCGCGCTGACCGGCACCGGCTTCCTGGCGAACCGCTCCACCGGGCCGGCCATCCGCGCCCAGCTCGCCGAGGTTGGTCGCGCCCTGACGGGGACGGTGATGCCGGCGCTGGCCGCGCGCATGCAGGCGGCGATGGTCGCCCGCCACACCCCGGTGCCCGACCACGACGACGTCGTCTGGCTGCTGGAGCTGGTATGGCGCTGGGGCCGGTATCTCGGCAATGCCGGCTACGCCAACCCGGAGCTGAAGTCGCTGCGCCTCTTCGCCGTCGAGACCGGGCGCGTCGCCTTCGTCCAGGCGATGAAGACCGAAGAGCACGAGAAGCCGCACCACCGCATGGCCCACCTGCTGCGCATCCGCCGGCTGATGGCGGCCATCGGCGAGAGCGTCGATGCCTGGATCAGCCCGGTCAGCCAGGGGCTGCACCGCGTGGTGCACGCCTATCTCGACCAGGTGCCGGCCATCGCCGAGGAGGAATGGGCGGTGATCGACGCCTTCGTCGCCGCCATCCGCCGCGAGCTCGCCCGCTCCCGCCACTGGCAGAGCACCGACCTCGTGGCGACCCTGCGGCTGCACGAGACTCGGGCACGCTGACCGCCCCGCAAAGCGCAGGCCGGGCCGCAGGAATTTGGTTCGGCAAAATCATCCTTGTGGTATCATGCGCGCCCGCTCAGGGCCGCCGGACCGGCCGGGAGCGGCTGCGAATCGGAAAACCACCCGCCCGCAACGACCTGCCGAGACGACGACAGCATGAACATCACCATCGAACGCGCCGCCCTTCTCCGGTCCCTGGGTCACGTGCAGAGCGTCGTGGAACGGCGGAACACCATTCCGATCCTGTCGAACGTCCTGCTGCGGGCGAGCGATGGCGAGCTGTCGCTGGCCGCCACCGACATGGACCTGGAGATCGTCGAGACGGTGCCCGCCTCGGTGGCCCGCGCCGGCGGCACCACCGCCCCGGCCCATACCCTCTACGACATCGTCCGCAAGCTGCCCGACGGCAGCCAGGTGGAGCTGGACATCGGCGGCGACGGCTCGATCCTGACGCTGCGCTCCGGCCGCTCGCAGTTCAAGCTGTCCTGCCTGCCGGTGGACGACTTCCCGCAGCTTTCCGGCGGCGACCTCAAGCACCGGTTCGAGCTGGCGGCGTCGGACCTGCGGACGCTGATCGACCGCACCCGCTTCGCCATCTCCACCGAGGAGACGCGCTACTACCTCAACGGCATCTACGTGCACGCCGCCCAGGCCAAGGTCGGCGGCGGGGCGGAGCTGCCGGTGCTGCGCGCCGTCGCCACCGACGGCCACCGCCTGGCGCGGGTCGAGATGCCGCTGCCGGACGGCGCCGCCAGCATCCCGGGCGTCATCGTCCCGCGCAAGACGGTGGGCGAGATCCGCAAGCTGATCGACGAGGCGGCCGACCGCATCGAGATCTCGCTGTCCGACAACAAGATCCGCTTCGGCTTCGACTCCGTCGTCGTCACCTCCAAGCTGATCGACGGCACCTTCCCCGATTACGAGCGGGTGATTCCGGTCGGCAACGACAAGGTGATGGAGGTGGACGCCAAGTTGTTCGCCGCCGCCGTCGACCGCGTCGCCACGATTTCGACGGAAAAGAGCCGGGCCGTGAAGCTGTCGCTGACGCGCGGCACCTTGACCCTGTCCGCCACCAGCCCCGAATCCGGCAGCGCCACGGAGGAGCTGGAGGTGAATTACCAGGAAGGCCCCCTGGAAATCGGCTTCAACTCTCGCTATCTCCTCGACATCACGCAGCAGATCGAGGGCGAGGGCGCCCGCTTCACGATGGCGGACGCGGCGTCCCCGACCATCATCCGCGATGTCGCCGACGCAGCCGCCCTCTACGTCCTGATGCCGATGCGCGTGTGAGGAGGCCGGGAGCCCGCCGGCTCCCGGTTGAGGCGCGGGGGACCGTCCCCCGCCTAGCGGAACGGACCCATTGCTCGAAGCCAGACAGATCCCTGCCGCCCGCCCCGATGCGCTGGCGGTGACGCGCCTGACATTGACGCGGTTCCGCGGCTATGACGGCGCACGTCTGGAGCCCGACCGGCGTCCGGTCGCGCTGATCGGCCCGAACGGGGCCGGCAAGACCAACCTGCTGGAGGCCGTCAGCTTCCTCGCCCCCGGCCGCGGCCTGCGCGGCGCGAAGCTGGCGGAGGTGGAGCGGATCGGCTCCCCGCCCGGCGCCGGCTGGGCGGTCGCCGCGGTGCTGGACACCCCGGCCGGCCCGGTGGAGATCGGCACCGGCCGCGAGGTCACCGCCGCCTCCGGTTCCGCCGCCTCCGGCTCCGCCACGTCCCATCCCCATGTCGAGCGCGACCGCCGCGTCGTGCGCATCGACGGCCATCCGGCCAAGAGCCAGACGGCGCTGGCCGACCATGTCGCGATGGTGTGGCTGACCCCGCAGATGGACCGCCTGTTCATCGAGGGGTCGAGCGGCCGCCGCCGCTTCCTCGACCGGCTGGTCTTCGGCTTCGACCCGGCCCATGCCGGCCGCCTGTCGCGCTACGAGCATGCGATGCGCGAGCGCGCCCGGCTGCTGCGCGAGGGCTGCTTCGATCCCGGCTGGCTCGGCGGGCTGGAGGACCAGATGGCGACCACCGGCGTCGCCGTCGCCGCCGCCCGCCGCGACCTGGTGCAGCGGCTGCGCGCCGCCTGTGCCCGCGCGGTCGGCCCCTTCCCCGGCGCCGAGCTCGCCGTGCCCGGTACGGTGGAGCGCTGGCTGGACGAGGGGCCGGCGCTGGCCGCCGAGGACGCGCTGCGCCAGGCGCTGCGCGACAGCCGCCGCCAGGATGCCGACAGCGGCGGCGCCGCGGTGGGGCCGCACAAGAGCGACCTCGCCGTGCGCCACGCCGCCAAGGACATGCCGGCGGCGCTGTGCTCCACCGGCGAGCAGAAGGCGCTGCTGATCGCCATCGTGCTGGCCAACGCCCGGCTGATGGCGGCGGAACGCGGGGCGGCGCCCATCCTGCTGCTCGACGAGGTGGCCGCCCATCTCGACCCCGAGCGGCGGCGCGCCCTGTTCGACGAAATCCTGGCGATGGGGTCCCAGGCCTGGATGACGGGCACGGATGAAGCCGTTTTCGCCCCGCTCGGCCTCAATGCCAGCCGCTTCCACATCGAGGACGCCCGCGTGCGCCCCGGATAGGCGGCCGACCGCCCCGAAAAAAGCGCCGGAGGCCGGAAAAAACGCCGCTTCACGGATGCTTAACCGCCGAAAACCGAACGCAATCTGTTATAGTCGCAGCATGGCACAGGAAGCATTGAAGAACGACCTCCCGCAGCAGGACTACGGGGCCGAGTCGATCACCGTCTTGCGTGGGCTCGACGCCGTCCGCAAACGTCCGGGCATGTATATCGGCGACACGGACGACGGTTCCGGTCTGCACCACATGGTGTACGAGGTCGTCGACAACGCCATCGACGAGGCGCTGGCCGGCTATTGCGACAGGGTCGAGGTTCAGTTGAACGCCGACGGTTCGGTGACCGTGCGCGACAACGGCCGCGGCATCCCCACCGCCATCCATCCGGAAGAGGGCGTGTCGGCGGCCGAGGTCGTCATGACCCAGCTCCATGCCGGCGGCAAGTTCAACCAGAACAGCTACAAGGTGTCGGGTGGCCTGCACGGCGTCGGCGTCTCGGTGGTCAACGCGCTGTCGGAGACGCTGGACCTGCGCATCTGGCGCGACGGCCGCACCTGGACCATGCGCTTCCGCCACGGCGTGCCGGACGCCCCGCTGGCCGACGTCGGCCCGGCCCCGGCCCTGGAGGGCGGCAAGCTGCTGAGCGGTACGGAGGTCACCTTCCTGCCGTCCAAGGAGACCTTCAGCAACACCGAGTTCGACTACGCCACGCTGGAGCACCGGCTGCGCGAGCTAGCCTTCCTCAACTCCGGCGTCCGCCTGGTGCTGACCGACGCGCGCGGGGTGGAGCCGAAGGTGCTCGACCTGCATTACGACGGTGGCCTGGAGGCGTTCGTCACCTACCTCGACCGCTCCAAGGTGCCGCTGCACAAGCCGGCGGTCACCGTGAAGGCGGAGCGGCCGACCGAGCATGGCGGCGTCGTCACCGTGGAATGCGCGCTCCAGTGGAACGACAGCTACCACGAGACGACCCTCTGCTTCACCAACAACATCCCGCAGAAGGACGGCGGCACCCATCTGGCCGGCTTCCGCGCGGCGCTGACCCGGGCGATCAACAACTACGCCAACGAGTCCGGCATCGCGAAGAAGGAGAAGGTCAACCTGTCGGGCGACGATGCCCGCGAGGGGCTGACCTGCGTCCTGTCGGTGAAGGTCCCGGATCCGAAATTCTCCAGCCAGACCAAGGACAAGCTGGTCTCCTCGGAGGTCCGTCCGGTGGTCGAGGCGGTGCTGGGCGAGGCGCTGGCCCTCTTCTTCGAGGAGCATCCGGCCGACGCCAAGCGCATCGTCCAGAAGGTGGTCGAGGCCGCCGCCGCCCGCGAGGCGGCGCGCAAGGCGCGCGAGCTGACGCGGCGCAAGGGCGCGCTGGACATGGCCTCGCTGCCCGGCAAGCTGGCCGACTGCCAGGAGCGCGACCCGGCGCTGTCCGAGCTGTTCATCGTGGAGGGTGACTCGGCCGGCGGCTCGGCCAAGCAGGGCCGCTCCCGCCAGTTCCAGGCCATCCTGCCGCTGCGCGGCAAGATCCTGAACGTGGAGCGGGCGCGCTTCGACAAGATGCTGTCCTCGGCGGAGATCGGCACGCTGATCGCGGCGCTGGGCACCGGCATCGGCCGCGACGAGTTCAACGCCGAAAAGACGCGCTACCACAAGATCATCATCATGACCGACGCGGACGTGGACGGGTCCCACATCCGCACGCTGCTGCTGACCTTCTTCTTCCGCCAGATGCCGGAGCTGATCGAGCGGGGCTATCTCTACATCGCCCAGCCGCCGCTCTACCGCGTCAAGCGCGGCAACGCCAAGGAGCGGTACCTGAAGGACGATCGGGCGCTGGAGGAATATCTGGTCGAGGCGGCGCTCGGCGACCTGTCGGTGACGCTGGAGGACGGCACGATCCTGCACGGCGCCCCGCTGAAGGAGCTGGTGGAGAAGGCCCGCACTGCCCGCGGCCCGATCGAGACGCTGGCGCGCAAGGCCGGTCACCAGGGCGTGGCCGAGCAGGCCGCCGTCACCGGCGCCCTGTCCGCCGTCCTCGCCAACGAGCCGGAGCGGGCGCAGGCCGCCGCCGACACGGTGGCCGAGCGGCTGAACGCCCTCGACGCCGAAGGCGGCTGGCGCGGCGAGCTTCTGCCCCAGGGCGGCTATGCCCTGGTCCGCACCCGCCGCGGCGTGACGCACCGCCACCTGCTGGACGGCGACCTGCTGAAGAGTGCCGAGGCCCGCCGCCTCGACTCCCTGGCCGGCGACCTGAAGCGCTATTTCGGCACGCCCAGCCGGGCCTTCGAGAAGCAGAAGGAGCTGCGCACGCTGAGCGGCCCGGTCTCGCTGTTCGACGCGGTGATGGAGCTCGGCCGCCGCGGCGTGACGATCCAGCGCTACAAGGGGCTGGGCGAGATGAACCCCGACCAGCTCTGGGAGACCACGCTGGATCCGACGAAGCGCTCCCTCCTGCAGGTCCGCGTCAGCCACGCCGACCAGGCGGAGGAGGTCTTCTCCACCCTGATGGGCGACATCGTGGAGCCGCGCCGCGACTTCATTCAGGAGAACGCCCTGAAGGTGGCGAACCTGGACGTCTGAGCGGGACGGGGATCGGAAAGCGAAGGGGGCGGGGCCATGAGGCTCCGTCCCTTTCTTTTTGAACTGGTCCCGGCCGGTGGCCCGGTCTTCGGCCGTCCAGGCGGCTCGGTCGGGAAAACCACGCGGAAGCGGAAGGCGGCCGCCGACTTGCCTGCTTCTTTCGGGTAGTTCATCCGTCGGAGCCTTGCTCCGGGAGCAATCGGATGATGGCCGCCTGAGCACGGACAAACAAAGTTGCTTATGAAATCCTGGTGTCAGGGTGGCTTCATTCGGAGTGACCGGGATGAAAAGCTCCTTCCTTCTCATGCTGCTGTCTTCCGTTGTCCTGCTTCCGCTATCCGCTCAGGCCTGCTCGTCGTCCCCTACGGCCGCTTCCGCCGAGGCCAATACTGTCGAGGGTCAGGCGAAGAGCAAGCTTGACCAGTTGAGGCGGCGTACGGCGAGCGATACCGCGGCCACTCCCCGCGCTCGGTCCCGGGCGCCAATGGGATGGGAACGGCCGAGCAGATCTACAGCCATCCCGGGACGAAGGCGGCCATGGATGTCGCGCCTCCGGTCGCGCAGCATGCGGTGGACTATGCCGGCCGACCGGTCGAGGGTATGGCGGCGGCCGGTGCCAGAACCGCGACCGGCATTGCGGGGACGGCGACCCGCATCGGAAGCGTGGCGACGGGGATCGGGACGGGACTCCTCAATCCCGACGTGGCGATCGGGGTCAGGGAACTGCGCAATGCCGCCAGAGAGAAAAGCCCAAATCGGGGCGCAGGGATGCCGATGAGCAACACGCGCCGCGACCGCCTTGAGCAAGCCATGCAGGAATAGCGTGCGGCGAGGTCGGCTTGGCGGAGGGCCGGACTGGTGACGCGGTTGCACCTCGAAAACGGCAAGCGCTGCCGGCCTGTCCTCGCTGCAGCGCTGCTTGCAGTGCTGAGCGGATGCGCGGAGCAGGCCCGGTATGAGGCGACCAAGGACAGCTATCAGGAGTGCGTGCTCGGACAGTTTCTGGAGAAGCGCGACACGCTCGGCCGCGCCGCCATCAATCATGCCTTCCGGGCGTGTCGTTCGACGCGCAAAGAGATGGTTGAGGAGGTCAAGGACTGGATGAACCGGCCGGCCGGCATGGTCGACCGGGCCGTGGTCCGGGACCTGCACCAAACCATGCGCGACGATCTCGGGCTTCCCGCGGTTCCATCGTACGAGGTCGTCGAAAGGGGCGGGGTCAAGACGTCCCAGCTTCATCGGGGGCTTGCGGACTATTGGGCCAAGCCGACACGGTGGCTTCACGGGGCTTTCGCCATGTCGTCCCGTGCCTATCGCTTCACGACAAATCGCAAGACCATTGACGAGGCGATTTCAGAGGCCGTTGCGGCCTGCGACGCCGTATCCCAGGAGCCATGTCGTCTGGTGGCGGTCGACAGCGACATCGTTCAGGAGCTGCCCTGAGCCCGCAGAACGATAAGCCCCGATCGCTCCGATGCGGTATCGGCTTGTTCAAACGGTCGGCAACCGGCCACCAGCATGTACCACGAGGAGGTTCCGGAACCGGTGGTCCCGCCGGTCTCCCAGCTCTGGCAGTGGCTTGATGAGGCAAGTGGTGCGCCCGGCGGGATTCGAACCCACGGCCCCAGGATTAGGAATCCTGTGCTCTATCCTGCTGAGCTACGGACGCACGTGGGCGCGCTTATAGCATGGATCGCGGCGCTGTTCAGCGGCAAAAGCGGTGGGGCGGAATCGAATGGGCATGGCGGGCGGGGGTGCGTATACTGCGCGCACCATGGCTCGCATGCTTTACCTTCGCGACATCGACGGAGATGTGGATATCCGCTGCCGCGCCTGCGGGCATGGCGGCAGGCTGCCGCTCGGCATGCTGGTCCGCCGCTTCGGGCCGAGCTATCCGGTCCTGTCGATCGCGCCGCACTACCGTTGCTCGCAATGCGACTCCCGTGATGTCGAGACCCGGCCGGCCCTACCCGACCGGCCGGCGTCACCAGCGGCACAGGCGGCGGCAGAGCCGTCCTTCGATGCTTCCATGGCCGCCCTCCAGGGGTTGCTGAACGCCGCGCGCAGCGCCTCCGGCCACCCGGAGGGCCCGGAGCCGGATGAAGAAGACCTGGATGACGACGATCCGGACGAGCGTCACGCCGCCCATGCCGGCCCCCTCCCGTCCCCCGCCCCGCGGGCGGACGCCCGGCAGCCGGCCCTGCCGCCGCCGCCGCCGGCTCCCCCGCCCCCCTCGATCGATGAGGTCTCGCTGGACGACCTGATCGCCGATGGCCCGGCGGAGGGGCGCCTTCCCCTATGGGAGCCGGTGTCGCTCGCCGACATGGCGGCCCGTCTGCTGTCGCAAAGCGACGACACGCCGGACGAGGCGCCCCCGCCGCCCCCGCCGTCGCGTCACGCCCCATCCCGCCCGGAAAAGCCCTCCTCGCGCAAGACCGCGGCACCGCGCCGCCCGCCGGAGGAGATCCCGTTCGACGAGACCCTGGCCGCCATGCGCCGGCTCTTCGAGCAGCGCGCCGCCGAAGCCGAGGAGGAGACGGAGCCACCGCCCTTCCCGGAGCGGCATGTCCCCATGCCCGTCCGCGACGAGCCGAAAGACCTCGCCACCCCCGACAGGGACGAGGAGGCGCCCGAGGAGGCAACGGAGGCTGCGGAACCGCCGCCCCTGCGCGCCTTCACGCCGCAGGCGCTGGTCCGCCGCGACTTCGAGGACGATCCGGCCGACGAGCTGTTGCCCGACGTCTCCGAGAATGATGCAGGGAGTGATGGCGAGGAGGATGACGAGGAACCGTCCGACGAGGAGATCCTCGCCTTCGCCATCCGCGATCCCGACAAGCGCCACGATGCCTGGCCCGAGGATCCGCCGCCCGCCCGCCCGCGGCGCGACGAGCCGCGGGAGGAGGCGCCGCGCCCCCGCTTCGGCCCGCGCTTCGCCGAACCGGACGAGCCGGACCTTCTGGATGAGGACGACGATCCCGTCCTCACGCCGCCCTCGCCACGGCCGACCGCCGAACCGCCGCCCCCGGAACCGCTGGCGCCCCCGCCCCGGCCGGCACCGCGTCCGGTCCGCGACTCCAGTCTGCCCGAGGATGACGACGAGTCGATGGAGCGGACGCTGGCCGCCCTGCGCCGGATGATCGAGACGGCGGCGGCGGAGCCCGGACAGGCGGCCCCCCCGCCAGCCCTCCCGATGACACCGCCGGCCCTGGCCGAGGAGCCGGTGCGCCCGCCCGAGCCGCCGCGCGCGCCGCCCGGCCTCGCCCGGCCCGCCGACAAGCCGGCGAAGCCGCGCGAGCGCGACGTCCCGGCCGCTTTGCAGCCTCCGCCGGAGCCGGCCCGGACCCGGATGCCCGAATCCTGGCCCGACCTTCGGATGCCAGAGCCTGAACAGCCGGACCCTGAACCGGAGTGGCAGACCAGCCCGGACTGGGAGAAGGAGACCGGCGAGGACGAGCCCGCCGCCGCTCCCCTGTCGGAGCAGGAGCGCGAGATCGAAGAGGCGATGCGGGCCTTGCGCGCGCTCGTCGAGGATGAGGATGCCGAAGACGAGCGCACCCGGCGAGCCGCCCGCGCCGGGGCTCCGCCGGCGCGCCGGCCGCCGGCCGCGCCCGACCCGGACGAGGATGAGGACGATCCGATCCTCGACCTGATCAAGGACGCGCCGCCGCGCCCGATGGACGACGGCCCGCCCATGTCGGATCAGGCCATGTCGGATCGGGCCATGGCGGACAGGGACGAGCAGAACGCGCTGGAGAAGACCCTTGCCGCACTGCGCGGCATGCTGGAGCTGGACGGCAAGCGCCGGAAATAGGCGCCCGCCCCCGGCCCGGGCGCGTTCGGCCCCGTCCGCTCAGCCGTTCCCGGCCAGGATCACGCCGGCCAGATACAGCGAACCGCAGATCAGCACGCGGGCCGGCCCCTTGCCGGCGGCGGTGCGCGCCCCGATCAGATCGGCCAGCGCCGCCTCGACACTGTCGGCCGGAGCGGAATCGACGATCGAGCAGATGCGCGCCGCCTCGGTGGTTTCCTCCGGCGGCAGGCTGGAAGGCTCGCCGGGAATGCCGACGGACCGCAGCGCGGTGACGAAGGCGCCCAGCGGAGCGAGGAAGCCGTAGGGGTCCTTGGTCTCCAGCATGCCGTAGATCATCAGCAACGGCCGGTCCTGATCCTCGGCATGCCACTCGATGGCCTGCAGGGCCAGCGCCTCGCCGGCGGAATCATTGTGGCCGCCGTCGAGCCACAGCTCCCAGCCGGGCGGCAGCATCCCGACCAGCGGGCCGCGGACCAGCCGCTGCAGGCGCGCCGGCCATTCGACCGTGGCGAGCCCGCGGCGCACCGCCTCGTCGTCCACCGCCAGGGGCAGGTGGTCGAGGCAGGCGATGGCGACGCCGGCATTGACGATCTGGTGCGGCCCCGGCAGGGCCGGGCGCGGCAGGTCCAGCCTGCGCTTGCCGCTTTCGAAGCGGAACCCGTCGCCGGTCGGGGTTACCGACCAGGGATAGATCGGCACCTTCTTCAGCCGGGCGCGCTTCTCCAGCATGCCCTGGGCTTCCGCGGCGGGCTGGGGGAACAGCACGGCCGGGACGCCGCGGCGGAAGATGCCGGCCTTCTCGTTGGCGATCTCCAGCAGCGTCTCGCCGAGGAACTGCTGGTGATCGTAGGACAGGCGGGTGATGGCGGTCACCGCCGGACGGTCCACCACGTTGGTGGCGTCGAGCCGGCCGCCCAGCCCGGTCTCCAGCAGGACCACGTCGGCCGGCACGCGGGAGAAGGCGAGGAAGGCGGCGGCGGTGGTCACCTCGAAGAAGGTGATGGGGTTGCCGTCGTTGGCCTGCTCCACCTCCTCCAGCAGGGCGGCCAGCGCCCCGTCGTCGATCAGCCGGCCGGCCAGCCGGATGCGCTCGTTGAAGCGGACGAGGTGCGGCGAGGTGTAGACGTGGACGCGGTGTCCCGCCGCCTCCAGCATCGCGCGCAGGAAGGCGATGGTGGAGCCCTTGCCGTTGGTGCCGGCGACATGGACGACCGGCGGCAGTTTCCGCTCCGGATTGCCCAGCGCCGCCAGCAGCCGCTTCACGCGGTCCAGCGACAGGTCGATTACCTTGGGATGGAGGGCCTTCAACCGGTCCAGCACCGGATCCGCCGGCTTCAGGGGCTTCACGGTCCCGTCGGCGGCGGCACCATCGGTCGCGGTCGCATCGGTCGTCATCGTCCGGACCCTCCCCCGCCCGCGCGTCAGGCCGGCTGTTCGGAAGCGGCGCGCGCCGGCTCCGGCTGGGCGGCCCCGGCCTGCACGCCGGCCGGGCTACCCGGCTGGACGCCCGCCTGGGCGATGGCCGGCAGGTCGGCCTCCGGCGTGATCACCTCGACGAAGCCGTCCTCGGCCAGGGACTTGCGCATCAGCAGGCCGATGACGCGGGCCAGCGTGTCGCGCAGGTCGCGGCGGTGGACGACCATGTCGACCATGCCGTGCTCCAGCAGATACTCGGAACGCTGGAAGCCTTCCGGCAGGGTCTCGCGGATCGTGCTCTCGATCACGCGGGCACCGGCGAAGCCGATCTGCGCGCCCTTCTCGGCGATGTGGATGTCGCCCAGCATGGCGAAGCTGGCGGTGACGCCGCCGGTGGTCGGGTCGGTCAGCACGACGATGTAGGGAAGCCCGGCCTCCTTCACCATCTCGACCGCGATGGTGGTGCGCGGCATCTGCATCAGCGACAGGATGCCTTCCTGCATGCGCGCACCGCCCGAGGCCGGAACGACGATCAGCGGCGCCTTCGCCGCGACGGCCTTGCGGGCGGCGGTCAGCAGCCCCTCGCCCACCGCGATGCCCATCGAGCCGCCCATGAAGCCGAAGTCGAAGGCGGCGACCACCGACGGCTGGCCACCGATCGGGCCGGAGCCGACGACGATGGCGTCGCCCCGGCCGGTCTTGGTCTGCGCCTCCTTCAGGCGGTCGGTGTAGCGCTTCTGGTCGCGGAACTTCAGCGGGTCGACGATCGACTTCGGCAGTTCCACCGTCTCGTACTGCCCCTCGTCGAACATCGAGGCCAGCCGCTTGACCGGGTCGAGCCGCATATGGAAGCCGCAATGCTGGCAGACGTGCAGGTTCTCTTCCAGCTCGCGGTGGAACAGCATCGCCTCGCAGCTCGGGCATTTGTGCCAGAGGTTGTCCGGCACCTCCTTGCGGGTGTAGAGGGCGCGGATCTTCGGGCGGACGTAGTTGGTAAGCCAGTTCATAGTCTCTTGAAACTCCTTGGCACCGTCCGGTCAGCCCCGGGCGGCGCGAACCCCCTGGGCCAGCCCGGCGACGAAGCCCAGCACGTCCTCCACCAGGCCGGCCTTGGGCTTGCCGGCGGCGTCCAGGCTGTCGGCGATGCGTGTGACGATGGCGGAGCCCACCACCGCCGCGTCGGCGAGGCGGGCGACGGAGGCCGCCTGCTCCGCCGTCTTGATGCCGAAACCGACGGCGACCGGCAGGTCGGTGTGGCGCTTCAGCCGCGCCACCGCGGCGCCGATGTCGCTGCTGGCGGCGCTGGCGGTGCCGGTGATGCCGGCGATCGACACGTAGTAGACGAAGCCCGAGGTGTTCGCCATCACCGCCGGCAGCCGCTTGTCGTCGGTCGTCGGGGTGGCGAGGCGGATGAAGTTGACGCCCGCCTTCAGCGCCGGCAGGCACAGCTCCTCGTCCTCCTCCGGCGGCAGGTCGACGATGATCAGCCCGTCGACCCCGGCCTCCACCGCATCGGCCAGGAACCTGTCCACGCCGTAGGAGTAGATGGGGTTGTAATAGCCCATCAGGATGATCGGGGTGTCGGCGTCGCCCCGGCGGAAGTTCCGCACCAGCTCCAGCGTCCGCTTCGTGCTCGCCCCGGCATGCAGGGCGCGCAGCGAGCTCGCCTGGATCGCCGGGCCGTCGGCCATCGGGTCGGTGAAGGGAAGGCCCAGCTCGATCAGGTCGGCGCCCGCCCCCGGCAGCCCGTTCAGCAGCGCCTGACAGGTCCCGGCATCGGGGTCGCCGGCGGTGATGAAGGTGACGAGCCCGGCGCGTCCCTCGGCCCTCAGCGCCTGGAACCGGCGGGCGATGCGGCCTTCGGTGATGGCCCGGCCGTTGGTGGATTGGGCGCTCACAGCTCGACTCCCAGATGCTTGGCGACGGAGAAGATGTCCTTGTCGCCGCGGCCCGACAGGCACAGCACCATCAGGTGGTCCTTCGGCAGGGTCGGGGCGCGCTTCACCACTTCGGCGAGCGCGTGGGCGGATTCAAGGGCGGGGATGATGCCTTCGGTCCGGGCGCAGAGCTGGAAGGCCTCCAGCGTCTCGTCGTCGGTGGCCGACACATACTCGATGCGGCCGATGTCGTTCAGCCAGGCATGCTCGGGCCCGACGCCCGGATAGTCGAGGCCGGCGGAGATCGAGTGGCCCTCGATGATCTGCCCGTCCTCGTCCTGCAGCAGGTAGGTGCGGTTTCCGTGCAGGACGCCCGGACGCCCGCCGGTGATCGAGGCGGCATGGTCGAGCGGCCCCTTGTCGATGCCGCGCCCGGCCGCCTCGACGCCGACCATGCGGACGGTCGGCTCGTCGAGGAAGGGATGGAACAGGCCGATGGCGTTGGAGCCGCCGCCGACGCAGGCGACCAGCGAATCGGGCAGCCGCCCCTCCAGCTCCATCATCTGGGTCCACACCTCCTCGCCGATCACCGACTGGAAGTCGCGGACGATGGTGGGATAGGGGTGCGGGCCGGCCGCGGTGCCGATCAGGTAATAGGTGTCGGCGACGTTGGTCACCCAGTCGCGCAGCGCCTCGTTCATCGCGTCCTTCAGCGTCTTGGCGCCGGAGGTGACGGAGCGCACCTCGGCCCCCAGCAGCTTCATGCGGAAGACGTTGGGCTGCTGGCGGGCGATGTCGGTCTCGCCCATGTAGACGACGCAGGGCATGTCGAACAGCGCGCAGACCGTGGCGGTCGCGACACCGTGCTGGCCGGCGCCGGTCTCCGCGATGATGCGCTTCTTGCCCATGCGGCGGGCCAGCAGGATCTGCCCGATGCAGTTGTTGATCTTGTGCGCGCCGGTGTGGTTCAGCTCCTCGCGCTTGAAGTAGATCCTGGCGCCGCCGAGCTTCTCGGTCAGCCGCTCCGCGTAGTAGAGCGGGTTGGGGCGCCCGACATACTGCTTCAGGTGCCCGCGCATCTCGGCCTCGAAGGCCGGGTCGTTGCGCGCCTCGTTGTAGGCCCGCTCGACCTCCAGGATCAGGGGCATCAGGGTCTCGGCGACGAAGCGTCCGCCATAGATGCCGAAATGGCCGCGGTCGTCGGGACCGGAACGATAGGTGTTGGGTCTGGTCATCGCCGTGAGGACTGCCTGATGCGGGGTTGCCGCGCCTTGGGAAGGCGCCACCATAGCGGCCCGGGACGGGGATTTGAAGCACCCGCCTGCCGCCATCGGCAAGATGGGACGCGAAAGGGGCGGGGCAACCCGTCCGGACACCCCCTTGCGGCCGCATGACAGCCCCGGCGCCGGGCGGGTTTCGTTGACAGGAAGTTGCGGCGGCCCTATGTGAGACCGGTCGCAATCCAGGCCCATGCCCAGCCTTTACCCCTTCGAGGTTCTTCATGTTCGGTGCTCTCGCCCGCAAGATCTTCGGCACCGCCAATTCCCGCAACGTCAAGGCGCTCCACAAGACCGTCCAGCGGATCAACGCGCTGGAGGCGGAGGTCTCGCCGTTGTCCGACGAGGCGCTGCGCGGCCGGACCGACTGGCTGCGGGACCGGCTTGCCAAGGGCGAGTCGCTGGACGACATCCTGCCCGATGCCTTCGCCACCGTGCGCGAGGCGGCCAGGCGGGTGCTCGGCCAGCGCCATTTCGACGTGCAGCTGATGGGCGGCATGGTGCTGCACCAGGGACGCATCGCGGAGATGCGCACCGGCGAAGGCAAGACGCTGGTCGCCACGCTGGCCGTGTACCTCAACGCGCTTGAGGGCAAGGGCGTCCACGTCGTCACCGTCAACGACTACCTCGCCAAGCGCGACAGCGACTGGATGGGCCGGATCTACCGCTTCCTCGGCCTGACCACCGGCTGCATCATCCACGGGCTGGACGACGACGAGCGGCGCGCCGCCTACGCCGCCGACATCACCTACGGCACGAACAACGAGTTCGGCTTCGACTATCTGCGCGACAACATGAAGTTCCGGCTGGAGGACATGGTCCAGCGCAGCTTCAACTACGCGATCGTCGACGAGGTCGACTCGATCCTGGTCGACGAGGCGCGCACCCCGCTGATCATCTCCGGCCCGTCCACCGACTCGTCCGAGATGTATGTCCAGGTCGACCGGCTGATCCCGATGCTGAAGCCGGAGGATTACGAGAAGGACGAGAAGCACCGCACCGTCAGCTTCTCCGAGGCCGGGCAGGAGCATATGGAGCAGCTCCTGGCCGAGGCCGGGCTGCTGAAGACGGGCGGGCTCTACGACCTGCAGAACGTGGCGCTGGTCCACCATGCCCAGCAGGCGCTGCGCGCCCACATGCTGTTCCAGCGCGACAAGGACTACATCGTCAAGGACGACAAGGTCATCATCATCGACGAGTTCACCGGCCGCATGATGGAGGGCCGGCGCTATTCCGAAGGCCTGCACCAGGCGCTGGAGGCCAAGGAGAAGGTGACGATCCAGCGCGAGAACCAGACGCTGGCCTCCATCACCTTCCAGAACTACTTCCGCCTCTATCCCAAGCTGGCCGGCATGACCGGCACCGCGATGACCGAGGCGGCGGAGTTCGCCGAGATCTACGGGCTGGAGGTGGTCGAGATGCCGACCAACCTGCCGGTCCAGCGCAAGGACATGGACGACGAGGTCTACCGGACCGCGTCCGAGAAGTACAACGCCATCATCGACCTGATCGGCGAGGCGCGGGAACGCGGCCAGCCGGTGCTGGTCGGCACCACCTCGATCGAGAAGTCCGAGCTGCTGTCGGACCTGCTGAAGAAGCGCAAGATCCCGCACAACGTGCTGAACGCCCGCCACCACGAGCAGGAGGCCTACATCGTCGCCCAGGCCGGCCGGCCGGGCGCGGTGACGGTCGCCACCAACATGGCCGGCCGCGGCACCGACATCCAGCTCGGCGGCAACGTCCAGATGCGGGTGGCGGTTGAGCTGGCCGACCTGCCGGAAGGCCCGGAGCGCGAGGCCCGCATCAGGCAGATCGAGGCCGAGGTCGCCGAGGCGCGCGAGACGGTCAAGGCGGCCGGCGGCCTCTACGTCGTCGGCACCGAGCGGCATGAGAGCCGCCGCATCGACAACCAGCTCCGCGGCCGGTCGGGCCGCCAGGGCGATCCGGGTGCCTCCAAGTTCTTCCTGTCGCTGGAAGACGACCTGATGCGCATCTTCGGGTCGGAGCGCATGGACGGCATGCTGCAGCGCCTTGGCCTGAAGGAAGGCGAGGCGATCATCCACCCCTGGATCAACAAGGCGCTGGAGAAGGCTCAGCAGAAGGTCGAGGCGCATCACTTCGAGATCCGCAAGAACCTGCTGAAGTTCGACAACGTGATGAACGACCAGCGCAAGGTCGTTTACGAGCAGCGCCGCGAGGTGATGGAGACCGACGACATCGCGGAGGAAATCCGCGAGATGCGGCACCAGATCATCGCCAACATGGTCGCCACCGCCATCCCGGCCAACAGCTACTCCGAGCAGTGGGACATCGACGGCCTGCACGAGGCCTGCAACCGCATCCTCGGCCTCGACCTGCCGGTCCATGAATGGGCCAAGGAGGAGGGCATCGCCGAGCCGGAGATCGAGGAGCGGGTGCGCGATGCCGCCGACCGCAAATACGCGGAGAAGGTGGCGAACTACGGCGCCGAGACGATCCGCCATGTCGAGAAGAGCCTGCTCCTCCAGATCCTCGACCAGGAATGGAAGGACCATCTCCTCCAGCTCGACCATCTCCGCCAGGGCATCAACCTGCGCGCCTATGCGCAGAAGGACCCGCTGAACGAGTACAAGCGCGAGGCGTTCGAGCTGTTCGACAGCATGCTGATGGCGCTGCGCGAGCAGGTCACCCAGGTGCTGATGCATGTCGAGATCCGCATGTCGCCCTCGCCGGAGGAGCTGTTCGCCCGCCAGATGCAGGAGATGCACGAGGGCCGCAACGACCCGGCGCTGGCCCTGGCCGGCGAGGAGGCGCTGCCCGAGGGCATGGTCCGCCGCAGCGCCGCCCTGCCCGCGGGCGGCGGCGAGGACCAGCCCCTGCCGCCCGAGGTGATGGCCAACACCCCGCGCAACGCGGCCTGCCCCTGCGGCTCGGGCAAGAAGTTCAAGCACTGCCACGGCCGCCTCGCCTGACCGGCGGGCGCTTCACCCGCCCACGCTGCGGGTCCGCACAAGGAAAAGCCCCGCCGGTCCGCCCGGCGGGGCTTTTTGCCGTCGAAGGGCCGGGATCAGGGTTGGACGATCACCATCCACATCACGCCGAACCGGTCGGTGACCATGCCGAAGCATGGGGAGAAGAAGGTCCGGCCGAGCGGCATGACGACCGTGCCGCCATCCTCCAGACCGGCGAAGACCTCGGCGGCCTTCGCCTCGTCCCCGACGGTCAGGGTCTGGGCGATCCCGCTGAAGCTCGGCTGGCCGGAGCAGGATCCGTCCGACGCCATCAGCAGGCTGTCGCCGACGCGGAAGGCGGCGTGCATCACCTTGTCGTCCGAACCCGGCGCGACCGCGCCCTCCGGGCAGGGCTCCGGCGCATCCTTGTAGCGCATCAGCTCGACCGTCTCGGCCCCCAGGACCCGGCCGTAGAACGCCAGCGCCTCGTCGCAGCGGCCTTCGAAGAACAGATAGGACTGGACCTGCATGTCTCCTCCCATTTCTCCGCCGGCCCCCGACGGGCGGGCGGGCCTTGTTGACAGGAAACGTTGATATCAACATAATTGGGCCATGTCAAACGCCGTGCCGTACGATGCCACCCTGCAGGTCCGCGACGCCTGCCTGTGCCTGCATGTCCAGCGGGCCGCCCGCGCCCTTGCCCGCCGCTTCGACGAGGCCTTCCGCCCCTTCGACCTGACCAACGGGCAGTTCTCGCTGATGATGGCGCTGAACCGGCCGGAGCCGCCGACCATCGGGGCGGTGGCGCCGCTGCTGGCGATGGACCGCACAACCCTCACCGCCGCCCTGAAGCCGCTGCAACGCCGGGGCCTCGTCGAGGCGCTCGCCAACCCGCGCGACCGCCGGGAACGGCGGATGGCCCTGACCCCGGCCGGCCATGCGCTGCTGCTGCAGGCCCTGCCGGTCTGGCGGCAGACCCATGCGGAGATCGAGGCGGGGCTGACGGCCGGCGGTCCGGACACCCTGCGGGACCTGCTCCTCGCCCTGTCGAAGCCTGCCATGCAGCCGGCCTGACCCGCGGCGGCCGGATCACACCCCCGGCCTGCGGCGTTTCAGCTAGGCTGTGCGCAGGCAGGCCCCGGGGGAAGAGACGGATGCTCGAGGAATTCAAGAAGTTCATCAGCCGCGGCAACGTGGTGGAGCTGGCGGTCGGCATCATCATCGGCGCCGCCTTCACCGGCATCGTCAACTCGCTGGTGAAGGACATCCTGATGCCGCCGATCGGCTGGATCGTGGGTGGCATCGATTTCTCCAACTATTTCGTCAGCCTGTCCGGCGGTCGGTACGAGACGCTGCAGGCGGCGGAGGCCGCGGGGGCGGCGACCATCAACTACGGCCGCTTCATCAACACGCTGATCAACTTCCTGATCGTCTCGGGCGCGCTGTTCCTGGTGGTCCGGCAGGTCAACCGCCTGCATTTCCTCCATGCCGAGAAGAAGAAGGAGACGCCGCGGCAGGAGATCCTGCTGGCGGAGATCCGCGACGCGCTGAAGGATATGGCGAAGGGCGATCCGGCCGGCACCGATCCGGCCAGACCCGATCCGGCAAGCCCCGACAGGGCCGGACGGCCGGGCGGCGGGGCATGAGCCCGCGCATCCGCCGCCTCGGTGCCGCGGACGCGGAGGCCTGGCGCGCGCTGCGGCTGGAAGGGCTGCTCGTCCATCCGGAAGCCTTCGGCGCCGACCATGCCGAGGAGGCGGCCCGGCCCCTGTCCTTCTTCCGCGACCGCCTGACCGGCAACCCCGTGTGGGGCGCCGAGACCGGCGACGGGCTCGCCGGCACCGTCGGGCTGCTGCTGCGCAGCGGGGCGAAGCAGCGGCACAAGGCGACGCTGTGGGGGATGTATGTCCGCCCCGGCCACCGCGGCACCGGCGTCGCCGAGGCGCTGGTGACCGCCCTGCTCGACCATGCCGCCGGGCTGGTGGAGGTCGTGCAGCTCGCGGTCGCCGCCGGCAACCGGCCGGCCTGCCGCTTCTACGAGCGGCTGGGCTTCCGCCTCTACGGCGTGGAGCGCCACGCCCTGCTGGTCGGCGGCACCTACCATGACGAGGAGCTGCGGGCGCGCTTCCTCCGCCCCGCCGGGGACTGACCCGCGGCGCTGGCCGGCTTTGCCCGGCATTGCATGGCTCCCCCGCCGAAGCCGGGTCGGAAGGGGCTTGGATCTTGCGGCGCAACACACTATGTTCACCGCCTGATCGCTGGAGGCTCGTGCGTCTCTTGAGCGAGACGCGCTTTGCATATGCTGGGCAGGACCCCCGAGGTACGGGGGCTGAAGGACCCCGCTTCGGATAGACGCCTCTCCCTCTTCCGACCTCCTCCCGGCGAAGATCGCCGGCTCTCCCACCGCCTACCGTCGGGGTGCGCGGGGGCGTGTCGGCATGGCTTGAGAAGGTTGTCCGCATTGTCTTTCTCCGAACTCGGTCTGCATCCCTCCGTCCTCTCGGCCCTGGAAGCGCTCGGCTATAGCGAGCCGACTCCCGTCCAGGCGGCCGCCATTCCGCCGGCGCTGGCCGGCCGCGACGTGCTTGCCACCGCCGAGACCGGCACCGGCAAGACCGCCGCCTTCGTCCTGCCCGCCCTGACCCGCATCGCCGAGCTGCCGCGGCTGGGCATCGCCGCCCCGCGCATGCTGGTGCTGGCGCCGACGCGCGAGCTGGCCAAGCAGGTCACCGACGCGGCCCGCAATTATGCCAAGGGCCTGCGCATGAACATCGTCGACGTGGTCGGCGGCATGCCCTACCGCGAGCAGCTCCGCCTGCTGTCGCGGCCGGTGGACGTGCTGGTCGCCACGCCGGGCCGTCTGCTCGACCACGTGTCGCGCCGCCGCATCGACCTGGAAGGGGTCGAGGTGCTGGTGCTCGACGAGGCCGACCGGATGCTCGACATGGGCTTCCTCGACGACGTCGAGACGATCGCCAAGTGCTGCCCGCCGACCCGCCAGACCCTGCTGTTCACCGCGACGCTCGACCGCCGCATGGCGCAGCTCGCCGGCAACCTGCTGCGTGACCCGGAGCGCGTCGCCGTCGAGAGCCAGGCCACCTCGGTGAACGTCGAGCAGCGGCTGCACCAGGTCGACGACCTCGATCACAAGCGGCGCCTGCTGCACCATTTCGCCGAACAGGACGAGGTGGGCAAGGCGATCATCTTCGCCGCCACCAAGCGCGACGCCGACACGCTGGCGGAGGAGCTGGCCCAGGCCGGCCATGCCGCCGCGGCGCTCCACGGCGACATGGACCAGACCAAGCGCAACCGCACCCTGCAGCGGCTGCGCAACGGCCAGGTCCGCCTGCTGGTGGCGACCGACGTGGCCGCCCGCGGCATCGACGTGCGCGACATCACCCACGTCATCAACTTCGACCTGCCGCGCTCGGCCGAGGACTATGTCCACCGCATCGGCCGCACCGGCCGCGCCGGGGCGTCGGGCGTCGCCATCTCCTTCGCCGGCCGGGCCGACCGCGACACGCTGTTCCGCATCGAGCGCTTCACCAAGTCCACCCTGCCGATCCATGTGATCCCGGGGCTGGAGCCGCAGCGCCCGTTCAGCAACAGCAGCCGGCCTCCGATGGGCAACCGCGCCGGCCGGCCGTCGGGCAGCAAGCCCTGGCACCGCAAGGGCGACGGCAACGGCCAGCCGCGCAGCTTCCGTCCGGAAGGCGGGCGTCCGGAGCATGCCGGCCACGGCCACGCCGGCCACAACGGCCATGGCCGCTCGGAGCATGGCCGCCCCGACCATGGTCATGCCCGCCGCGACCAGGGCCGCGGCACCGGCAAGCCGGCCGGCGCCGCCCGCGCCAAGAGCTGGTAAGCGGGACGATCCGGTAAGGATAGGGCGGGCGGGGCCTCAGAGCCCCGCCACCCCCCACACCAGCAGAGCGACCAGACCGACCAGGATCAGCGCCGCCACGGCATAAAGGGCCAGCGCCCGGCCGATGTCGGCCGCGGTGGCCCTCGCCCGGCCGTCGCCGATCCAGGGTTCGGTGATCACCACGCCGCCGTCGCGATGCGGACCGGCCAGCGACAGGCCGAGCGCGCCCGCCATCGCGGCGATCGGCCATCCCATGTTCAGAGAGGGGTGCTTGCGGGCATCCCGGCCCAGCGTCCGCACCGCCCCTCCTGCCGAGGCGGTGCCGATGAAGGGGGCCGCCGCGGCGAGCAGCAGCGCGGCGAACCGTGCCGGCAGGGCGTTCAGCGCATCGTCCATCCGGGCCGCGGTCAGCCCGAACCGCTCGTGGCGGATGCCGGGGCTGCCCAGCGCCGCGTCGGCGCCGTCCATGGCGGTCCACACCAGCAGGCCCGGCACGCCGAGCAGCAGATAGCCGAATATCGGCGCCACCAGCTTGCGGTCGAAGGCGCGGGCCGCCGCCTCGATGGCCGCGCGGGCGATCCCATGTTCGTCGAGGCTGTAGGCATGGCGGCGGGTCAGCGGCTGCACCGCCTGCTGTCCGGGAGCCAACCCGCCGCTCTCCAGCGCCCGGCGCACCGCCCGCACCCGGGTCCAGGCCGCCCGGCCGCGTACCCCGCACAGCACCACCGCCAGTTCCAGGATCCAGCCGCGCCCCTGGCCGCCGATCCACTCGACGATCAGCCCGAGGACGGCGACGCCGGCCAGCAGGGCCAGCACGACCAGCGCGCCGCGGATCAGCACGGTGGTCGGCCCCCGCTCCGCCCGGTTCAGCCGCGCGTCGGCCCACAGGCAGAAGCGCCGGGCCAGCGCGGCGGGGTCGGGCAGGATGCGGTCGAGCCGGTCGCCGACCGCGGCGTCGATCGCCAGCGCGAGCAGCAGGAGGAGAAGCGGTCCCGGGCCGCCGAAGGCGCTGTTCAGCATCGACCGCCCTTCCGATCCTTGCTCCGTTCCGGTCCTGGCTGGGTTCCGATCCTACTTGGCGCCGGCGCCGCGCAGCAGCGTGGTGACGCGGGCGTTGCGCCCCTCCTGCGCCCAGGTCAGCGCGGTACGGCCGGTGAAGTCGGCGCGGTCGACCTTGGCGCCGGCCTTCAGCAGCCGGTCCACGATGTCGGCCCGGCCGCCGCGCGCCGCCGCCATCAGCGGGGTCAGGCCTTCGCGGTTGTCCTGGTCCACCTTGGCGCCCTTCTTCAGCAGAAGGTCGACGACGGTCGCGTCGCCCGCCTCGGCCGCGGCGAGCAGCGGCGTGTTGCCGGCCTTGTCGGCGCGGTTGACCTGGGCGCCGCCGTCCAGCAGCAGGCGCACCATCTCGCTGTTGCCGGCGCCGATGGCGATCTGCAGCGGCGTGCGGCCGTTGATGTCGGTCTGGTTCGGATTCTCCCCCTTGAGAAGGAGGCCCTTCAGCGTCGCGGTGTCGTTCTGCGTCACCGCCTTCATCATCGAAGGCTCCGAGAACAGGCTGATCTGGGCATGGGCCGGGGCGCTCAGCCCCAGGGCGAGCCCACAGACAACAGCAGGGGCGAGAAGCAGCCGCTTCATGGCGGACGTCCCTTCCTTCAATCCAGGCGTGGCGGGATACTAGCCGCAAGGCCGGCTGCTTGACCAGCCACCCCGTTCCACAAGCAGAGGTTCCATTCCATGTTCCGCAACCCGCTCGCCCGGCACATCGCCCTGTTCCTGGCGGTCAAGGTCCTGCTGATCGCGCTCGGCCTCTGGTGGTTCCTGTCCGCCATGCCGCAGCCGCGCGGCCTGCCGCCGGCGGCGCCGGGCGGAACCTCCGCCGCGCCCGCAGGTTAGAGCCCTGGAGGCCGCTGTGCCGGATGTCGGCTTGCCCGGCTTGTACGGGCGCACCAGGGGGACTCCTGCGCGGCGCAGCGCCGGAAACCGGCGCAGGCCGGATGATGGCCCAGACAGATGGCCCAGACAGGATGATGGCGGAGGCAGGACGATGATCGAGAATCCCGAAACCGGCATGACCGTGTCCGGCCAGAGCGGCGTGGCGGCTCCGCAGTCCGGCTGGACCGAGGGGCAGGTCCGCGAGGCGGTCGCCATCTTCGACAGCCGCGAGGCGCTGCAGCAGGCGATCGACGAGCTGTCGCTCGGCGGCTTCGAGCGGCACGAGCTGAGCCTGCTCGCCAACGACGAGACGATCCGCGAGCGGCTGGGCGATGTCCCGAGGCATGTGGAACAGGTCGCCCACGACCCGAACGCGCCGCGCCAGTCCTTCGTCTCGCCCGAGGATACCGGCAGCCTGCAGGGCGTGGCGGCGGGCTTCCCCGCCTATGTCGGGGCCATCCTGGCGACCGGCGCCGTGCTGGCGACCGGCGGGACGGCGCTGGCCGCCGCAGCGGCCGCCGCGGCGGCCGGGGCCGGCGGCGGCGCTGCCGGCAGCTTCCTCTCCCAATGGCTGAGCGACAAGCGCAACGAGCCGATGCTGCAGCAGCTCGACAAGGGCGGCATCCTGCTGTGGGTCAACCTGCGCGACGCCGACCGCGAGCGCCGGGCGCTGGAGATCCTGAACCGCCACGCGGTGAAGCCGGCCGAGGTGCATGACGTGCCGCAGACCGGCTCCGTGTAAGGATCCGGCGACAGGTAAGGATGGGGACCCGAAGGGGCCGGGACGGGGCGATTTGACGCAGGTCATCGCCCTGCCCGGCCCTTTGCGCTATCCAGGGCGCGTCCTTCCTCCACCCGGAGCCGCCGGCCTTGGACGCCTCTTCCGCCGTCACCCTGCTCGACACCGCGCTCAACCAGTGCTCCCTCGTCATCGACCGTGACGGCGGGCTGCTGGCGGCTCTGCTGACCGCCGGGCTGGTCGGCGGCTCGACCCATTGCGCCGGCATGTGCGGTCCCTTCGTGCTGGCGCAGGTCACCGCCCGGCTGGAACGCGTTCCCGCCTCGCGGATGAGCGAGATGCACCGGCTCGCCGGGGCTGCGGTGCTGCCCTACCATCTCGGCCGCGCCACCAGCTATGCGCTGATCGGCGCCGTGGCGGCGTCGGTGGCCGGCCATGTCGGGGCGCTGCCCGGGCTGCGCTGGCTGTCGGTGGCGCTGCTGGTCTTCGCCGCCCTGTTCTTCCTCGGCTACGCGGTGCGGGGCCTGACGGCCTGGTTGCCGCATGTCGAGTCGCCGCTGCAGCGCTGGTGGGGCGACCGGGTGTCCCGCCTCGCCCGGCCGCTGTTCGGCAACCCGACGGGCTGGCGCGGCTATGGGCTGGGCGTCGCGCTGGGCTTCATCCCCTGCGGGCTGCTCTATGGCGCGGTGGCCGTGGCGGCGGCGAGCGGCAGCGCCCTGACCGGGGCGCTCGGCATGCTCGCCTTCGCCCTCGGGACGCTGCCCAGCCTGCTGGCCGTCGGGCTGGCCGGCCATCTCGCCGGCCGCACCTGGCGCAGCGCCGTGGCCCGCGCCGCCCCGGCGATCATGCTGGTGAACGCCGGGGTGCTGGGCTGGATGGCCTGGAAGCTGGTGGCCTGAGGAGGATCAGGGCAGCTTGCCCGCCTGCCCCTTCAGCGCCTCGGCCAGCGGGACCTCGCCGCAGCCGGGCTTGAGGGGCTGTTGCTGGCTTTCGTGCGGCGACCAGCCGGCGAGGTAGAGCACCTGGAAGGTCGCCGGGATGCGTCCGTCCGGCTCGGCATGGAGTTCCGCATAGCGCCGCGCCGTCTCGAACAGCAGGGCGCGGCTGGCCGGCACCTTCCGGCGCGCCAGCACCGCGTTCGATTCGCCCATGCCGCGCAGGTCGCGCATCAGCGCCAGCGCGTCGGAGTAGGTGACGGTCAGCGTGTCGCCGTCCACCACCGGCAGGGCGAAGCCGGCCCGCTGCATCAGCGCGCCGGCATCCTTGATCTCCGCGAAGGGGGAGACGCGCGGCGACACGCCGCCCGCCACCGCCATCTCCGCCTCGTACAGGCAGCGGCGCAGCTCGGTCAGCGTCTCGCCCCCCAGCAGCGCGGCGCAGAAGAAGCCGTCGGGCTTCAGCGCCTGCCGGATCTGCACCAGGGCGCCCGGCAGGTCGTTCACCCAATGAAGGCTGAGGTTGGAGACGACGAGGTCGAAGCTCTCCGGCGCGAAGGGCAGCGCCTCCTCGTCGGCGGCGACGGCGGCATCGGCCGACCGGCCGGCGGCCCGGGCGAAGGCGGGGGAGAGGTCGCAGGCGACCAGCCGCTCGATCCCCTTGCGCCAGCCGCCGGGCCCCTTCAGCGCCCGCGCCATCGCCCCGTCATGGCTGCCGAGGTCGAGCGCCAGGGGAAAGCCGCGCCTCACGTCCTCCAGCCGGTCGGCGAGGCGGTCGGCCACCTCCTCGAACAGGAAGGAATGGTCGGGGAAGCCGGCGGCGGCGCGGTCGCGGCGGCGGCGGACCAGGGCGCGGTCGAAGACCGTCATGCTGTCGGAAGTCGTCATGTCCGCAATATAGACCAGCCCCACCGTCCTACAACCATCGGCGGGACCCGGCGGACATGCTACACTCGGCCCCCTCATCCCCCGGGGACCGGCAGGGCGAAAGGCAGCCAGATGGGCATCCAGGAAGCCATCGGCGTCAGTTACGAGGCGCTGATCGTCATCATCAAGATCACCTTCCCCACCCTGGCGATCACCGCCGCGGTCGGCCTGGTGATGACCATCTTCCAGTCGGTGACCAACATCAACGAATCGACCCTGCAGCAGGACCTGAAGATCTTCGGCACGCTGCTGATCCTGTTCATCACCGCCCCGGCCATCTACATCGCGCTGCGCGACTACACGCTCGTGATCTTCGAGCGGATCGCCATGCTCCAGTGACGGGGGACGGCCCATGCGCCTCGCCCGCCGCGCCCTTTCGCTGCTCGGCCTGCTGCTGGACGCGCTGCTGCCGCCGCGCTGCCTCGCCTGCGGCACGGCGGTGGACCGGCAGGGCGGGCTGTGCGCCGCCTGCTGGACGCGGCTGACCTTCATCGCCCCGCCCTGTTGCGCCTGCTGCGGCCTGCCCTTCGACTTCGCGGTGCCGGAGGAGACGCTGTGCGGCGCCTGCCTCGCCAACCCGCCGCCCTTCGACCGCGCCCGCGCCGTGCTGGTCTACGACGACGGCAGCCGCCCGCTGCTGCTGGGCTTCAAGCATGGCGACCGCATCCATGCCGCCGGCGCCTACGCCACCTGGCTTGCCCGCGCCGGTGCCGAGATCCTGCGCGACGCCGACCTGATCGTTCCGGTTCCGCTCCACCGCTGGCGATTGTTCCGCAGGCGTTATAATCAAGCAGCTTTGATATCCAATGCGCTGTCGAAACGAATTGGCGTGGCGACGGTGCCGGACCTTCTGCTGCGCCGCCGCGCCACGCGGACGCAGGGCGGGCTGGGGCGGCTGGGCCGTGCGCGCAACGTCAAGGGCGCCTTCGCGCTGCGCCGCGGGGCGCAGGTCGCAGGCAAGCGGGTGGTGCTGGTGGACGACGTGCTGACCACCGGGGCGACGCTGGCCGAATGCGCGGCCGTGCTGCGCCGGGCGGGGGCGGCGCGGGTGGATTTGCTGACGCTGGCCCGCGTGGTGAAGAGCTGAGGGGGTGAAGAGCCCGGCGCCCGCCGCAGGGCCGCGTCAAAAGGGGGCGGGGGTGAACATCTGGCGGGATGTCCCTATTCTTCTTATAACCGTTTCAGACAGCGCAGGAGCCTGCCGCATGGCCGAGGTCGTCATCTACACCACCCCCTTCTGCCCCTACTGCTCGCGCGCCAAGAGGCTGCTGGACAGCAAGGGCGTGTCCTACGAGGAGATCGACCTCTACATGCATCCCGGCCGGCGCGACGAGATGGTGCAGCGGGCGGAGGGGCGCACGACCGTTCCGCAGATCTTCATCGACGGCAAGCCCTATGGCGGCTGCGACGACATCCACGCGCTCGACCGCGCCGGCAAGCTCGACCCGGTCCTGGGACTCGGTGCATGAGCGCCATCCTCAAGGCCGCCTGCGTCCAGGTGAACGCGGGCACGGAGCTTGAGCCGAACCTGAAGGCGGCGGGCGATCTCGTCCGCCGCGCCCGCGACGCCGGCGCCGAGCTGATCGCCCTGCCGGAGAATGTCGGCTGGATCGTCCAGGGCCGCGCCAAGACCATGGAGCGGGTGCGCACGGCGGCCGAGCATCCCGCCATCCCTTTCTTCTCCGACCTGGCGCGGGAGACCGGCGCCTGGATCCTGGCCGGGACGCTGGGCGTCCTGCTGGAGGACGGGCGGGTCGCCAACCGCAGCTACCTGTTCGACGCCCAGGGCCGAGCCGTCGCGCATTACGACAAGATCCACATGTTCGACGTGGACCTGAAGGGCGGCGAGAGCTATCGCGAATCGGCGACCTTCCGCCCCGGCGAGCATGCGGTGCTCGCCCGCACCCCCTGGGGCGGGCTGGGCATGACCATCTGCTACGACGTGCGCTTCCCGTACCTCCACCGGGCGCTGGCCAAGGCGGGGGCGGACATCCTCGCCTCGCCGGCCGCCTTCACCGTGCCGACCGGGCGGGCGCACTGGCATGTCCTGCTGCGCGCCCGCGCCATCGAGACGGGCTGCTTCGTCCTCGCCCCGGCCCAGACCGGCACCCACGACCAGGGCCGCCAGACCTACGGCCATTCGCTGATCGTCGCCCCCTGGGGCGAGGTGCTGGCCGATGCCGGGGAGAAGGTCGGCTTCGTCCTGGCCGAACTCGACATGGCGCGGGTGGAGGAGGCGCGGCGCATGGTCCCCTCCCTGACCCACGACCGCGGCTTCGAGACGGTGCGCGCCGGCTTCTGACCGGCGCCGCCCCTCCGCGCCCGGCTGTATGGCCGGCTATTCGGCGTTCGGCACGGGGGTGGAGGCTGCGGCGGGCAGCGGCCGCGGCTCCGGATCGCCGCCCAGCCCGGCGCCGGGCTCCAGATCCTTGACGGCACAGATCCGCTGCACCACCGCCGCCTTGGGCGAGGCGACCTCGCCATGCTCGTAGGCGACGACCTGCAGCCGGCCGCGGGCCAGCTCCAGCAATTCGCCGTTGCGCAGCAGGAAATCGGGGGAGCTCGGCCGGCCGAAGCGGGCGTTGCCGACCGCGAAGGTCTCGTAGAGCAGCACCCCGCCCGGCGCCAGCGCCTCCAGGATGGCCGGGAACAGCGGCCGGTGCAGGTAGTTGGTGACGACGATCCCGGCGAAGCGCCGCTCCGCCGGCAGCGGCCAGGACGCGCCGGCCTCCAGGTCGGCCTCCAGGTCGGCCTCCAGCAGCTCGACCTCCGGCGTGCCGGCGAGGTCGGCGACCGGGCGCAGGTCGCGGTCGATGCCGACGACCGGATGGTTCAGCGTGTGGAACAGCCGGAGGTGCCTCCCGCCGCCGCAGGCGAGATCGAGCACCGGTCCGCGGGCCGCCACCAGCGGGGCGAAGCGCGCGATCCAGGGCGAGGGCGGCTGCAGGGCGGCATGCAGGGATTGGGACGCGGGTTGCGGCATGGGACGGCCATCCTCAGGCTTGTCGGGATCCGGAACGGCGGGTTGGGCCGACCCTGCAACGCCCGCCGGCACCGTGCAACTCCGATTGCGGATCCCCGGCCGCCTTTGCGTTCCCTGACGGTCTTGCCCCGGCGCGGCCGGCCGGCTAGCCTGTCCGGCATCATCGCCCGACCTGCGTCCTTCCTCCACCACCCGCCACCGCGCTGCCATGCCGCCGGCGGTGCCCGGCGTTGCGCGACGGGCCGGATCGTGCAGGAGATGCACAATGGGTGCGTGCGAACGATTGCCGTCAAGCCCTTGGCGTGGAAAAGGAAAAGTTGCCTCCACGCTATTGGGCGCCCGGACGTGGCTGCACGATGCGCCCAAACCGGCGCCGCCGACTCGCCGGTTGACGATTTGACGGCGGCCGGGCCGGCGTGCTGAACTAGGGGGGTCTCGTCTGCGTGACGCAACAGGCGCGGCGTCCGGCCCACGCCGCAGGATTACGGAGCATCCGACGGGGACATGATCCTCTTCGAATTGAAATGTCCCTCGGACCACCGGTTCGAGGCGTGGTTCCGCAACGGTGCCGCCTACGAGGAGCAGGCGGCGGCGCACCAGATCACCTGTCCCATCTGCGGCGACAGCACCATCACCAAGGCCCCCATGGCCCCGCGGATCGCCAAGGGACTGGGCCGCAAGGACAAGGCGGAACAGCCGCCCGCCGCCGGCCCGGTCCCGGCCGCCCCCGCCGCCCCCGTCCCCGTCCCCGTCCCCGTCCCCGCCGGCGAGGGACAGAACAGGCTGGCCTCCCTGCCGGTGCCGTCGAACGACGCGCAGCGCCAGGCGGTGGCCGAGGTCATGCGCCAGCTCGGCGAGCTGCGCCGGGTGGTGGAGCAGAACTGCGACTATGTCGGCGAGCGATTCGCCGAAGAGGCGCGCCGGATCCACTATGGCGAGACCGACCCGCGCGGCATCTACGGCGAAGCCACCGCCGAGGAGGTCGAGGAACTGCGGGACGAAGGTGTGACATTTCAACGCATCCCCTGGCTGCCGCGCACCGATTCCTGACCGGGACGGCGCGCGGAATAGCTGGGAAAACTGACTGTTTGCAAAACTCAAGCGTTTCCTCACACTGATTGTGCGCACCCCCACCGACCATGGTCGGGGGTGCACTCCGCCCTGATCTGTATCAAAGAAGCAGTCGGATCCAGGGCGTACACGGTTGCACAGCCCGAGTGTCTAAAAGGAATGTCGAACGTAAGCTCGGCACTCGTGAGGGGACGCACATGAATCAAAATGCGCAAAAAATTCTGAATAACCCGAAGTTCCAGGACTTGGTGGCGAGGCGCTCTGCATTTGCGTGGACGCTTTCGATCGCCATGCTGGTCATCTACTTCGGCTTCATCCTGCTGGTCGCCTTCGGCAAGGGCTTCCTCGGCACGCCCATCGGCTCGGGCGTGACCACCTGGGGCATTCCGGTCGGCGTCTTCACCATCGTCTCCGCCTTCATCCTGACGGGCATCTACGTCCATCGGGCCAACGGCGAATTCGATGAACTGAACCGCCAGATCCTGGAGGAGTCGAAGTGATGCGGTCGATGATCAACCGGGTCGCCGCCGTGGCTGCGGCCGGCACCCTGCTCCCCGGCACCGTGTTCGCGGCGGCCATCGAAGGCGCGGTTCAGAAACAGGCTACCAATTGGGAAGCCATCATCATGTTTCTGATCTTCGTGCTTCTGACGCTGGGCATCACCTACTGGGCTGCCCGCCGCACGAAGTCGGCGAAGGACTTCTACGCCGCCGGCGGCGGCATCACCGGTTTCCAGAACGGCCTCGCCATCGCCGGCGACTACATGTCGGCCGCCTCCTTCCTCGGCATCGCCGGCCTGGTGTACGCCAACGGCTTCGACGGGCTGATCTTCTCGGTGGGCTGGCTGGTCGGCTGGCCGATCATCCTGTTCCTGATCGCGGAACGGCTGCGCAACCTCGGCAAGTACACCTTCGCCGACGTCGCCTCCTACCGCTTCCAGCAGACGCCGATCCGCACGCTGGCCGCCTGCGGCTCGCTGGCGACCGTCACCTTCTACCTGATCGCGCAGATGGTGGGTGCGGGCAAGCTGATCCAGCTGCTGTTCGGCATGGACTACATCTGGGCGGTCGTGATCGTCGGCGTGCTGATGATCGGCTACGTGACCTTCGGCGGCATGCTGGCCACCACCTGGGTGCAGATCATCAAGGCGGTGATGCTGCTGTCGGGCGCTTCCTTCATGGCCTTCATGATCCTCGCCAAGTTCGGCTTCAGCCCCGAGGCGATGTTCAAGGCCGCCGTGGACATCCACCCGAAGGGCCTGGCGATCATGTCGCCGGGCGCGCTGATCACCGACCCGATCTCGGCGATCTCGCTGGGCATGGCGCTGATGTTCGGCACCGCCGGCCTGCCGCACATCCTGATGCGCTTCTTCACCGTCGCCGACGCCCGGGAAGCCCGCAAGTCGGTGTTCTATGCGACCGGCTTCATCGGCTACTTCTACATCCTGACCTTCATCATCGGCTTCGGCGCCATCCTGATGATCCTGGCCCCCGACGCCAACGGTGCCTATCCCTTCCTGAAGGAGGCCCCGGCGGCCGGTGCCAAGGCGGTCGTCGCCAACATCATCGGCGGCACCAACATGGCGGCGGTCCACACCGCCAACGCGGTCGGCGGCTCCCTCTTCTACGGCTTCATCGCCGCGGTCGCCTTCGCCACCATCCTGGCGGTGGTCGCGGGCCTGACGCTGGCCGGCGCCTCGGCGGTCTCCCATGACCTCTACGCCTCGGTCTTCGCCAAGGGCCGCGCCAACGAGGCCGACGAGATCCGCGTGTCGAAGATCACCACGGTCATCATCGGCATCGTCTCGATCTTCCTCGGCATCGCCTTCGAGAACCAGAACGTGGCCTTCATGGTCGGCCTCGCCTTCGTCATCGCGGCCTCGGCGAACTTCCCGATCCTGCTGATGTCGATGTTCTGGGGCAAGATGACCACCCGCGGCGCCGTCATCGGCGGCACCATCGGCCTGGTCTCCTCGGTCACCATGCTGGTGCTGGGCCCGACCGTGTGGAAGGCCGTGCTGGGCAACCCGGCCGCCATCTTCCCCTACGACAACCCCGGCCTGTTCTCGATCGCGCTCGCCTTCGTCGGCATCTGGTTCTTCTCGATCACCGACAACAGCGAGCAGGCCCAGAAGGAGCGTCGCGACTTCGAGGCCCAGTACATCCGGTCGCAGACCGGCCTGGGTGCGGAAGGCGCCTCGGCCCACTAATCAAAATCGTCGCACCCGCTTCCGCCTCGCGCGGAGCGGGTGTAGGCTTCCCGGCGCCTCAGGGGTCATCCCCTGGGGCGTCTTTTTTTGCCGTCTTCTTGATGCCTCCGCCCCCTTGAGATCCTCACCGCGACGGAGAACGGGTCTGCCGATG
Source organism: Azospirillum thermophilum (assembly GCF_003130795.1). Classification (NCBI taxonomy): domain Bacteria; kingdom Pseudomonadati; phylum Pseudomonadota; class Alphaproteobacteria; order Rhodospirillales; family Azospirillaceae; genus Azospirillum; species Azospirillum thermophilum. Next base: position 365,326 of record NZ_CP029353.1, on the reverse strand, counting down.
ACCGATCAGCCATCCCAGGCCGCGACAGCCCACGCCATCCCCTTCGATTTCGACCTGCCGCCCTTCGACCGGCTCGACGCGGCGGGGCGGGAGCGGCTGGCGCGCGCCCTCGACATCGGGGTCTATGGCCGGGACGAGGTGGTTCTGCCGCGCGACCAGGCGGCGGACGTGCTGTTCGTCGTGGTGCAGGGGACGATACAGGAACGGCGCGGCGGGGAGATCGCCGCGGTCTACGGTCCCGGCGACCGCTTCGACCTCCAGGCGCTCTACGGCGGCGGGCAGCCGCGCAGCCTCGTCGCGGTGGAGCCCGGCCTGTGCCACCTGATCCCCCGCGCGGTGCTGGAGGATCTCGCCCGCGACTATCCGGACTTCGGGGAGGTGATCGTGCAGGACTTCGCCCAGCGCATGACGGCGCTCGCCAGCGAACGGTCGAACCGCGAGATGGCGGCCCTGACCATGGCCCGTATCCGGCAGGCCTATCTGCACCCGCCGCTGTTCGTCGAGGGCACCGCCAGCCTGCGCGAGGCCGCCGCCGCCATGAAGACGCACCGGGCGAGCAGCGTCCTGGTCCGCGACAGGGACGCCCAAGGGGAGCGGGTCGGCATCCTGACCGGCACCGACCTGCGCGACCTCGTCGTGCTCGACGGCCGGCCGGTGGAGGCGCCGGTCGGGCCACTCGCCAACTACGAGCTGCTGACGCTCGACCGCGACGACCTGCTGTTCACCGCCCTGATCCTGATGACCAAGCATGCCGTCCGCCGGCTGGTGATCACCGAGCAGGGGAGGATCGTCGGGCTGCTGGGGCAGAGCGACCTGCTGGCGGTCCTCTCCAACCACTCGCAGGTCATCGGGCTGCAGGTGGAGCATGCCACGAGTCCGGATGACCTGAGGGAGGCGAGCCACGCCATCGTCGGGCTGATCCGCACGCTGCATGCGACCGGCGTCAAGGTCTCCTTCATCGCCGACCTGGTGACGGAGCTGAACCGGCGCATCTTCCGCAAGCTGTTCGAGCTTCTCGCCCCGCCGGATCTGCTGGCCAACTCCTGCCTGATCGTCATGGGCAGCGAGGGGCGCGGCGAGCAGCTTCTGAAGACCGACCAGGACAACGGGCTGATCCTGCGCGACGGCTATGACTGCCAGGAGCTGGGCCGGGTCACCGCGGAGTTCACCCGCCGACTGGTCGAGTTCGGCTATCCGCCCTGTCCCGGCAACATCATGCTGTCCAACCCGGAGTGGACGCGGCCGCTCGCCGCCTACAAGGACGCCGTCTTCCACTGGATCCACCGGCCGGACGAGGCGGCGCAGATGAACCTCGCCATCTTCTACGACGCCGCGGCGGTGGCCGGCGACGCGTCGCTGCTGGAGGAGGCGAAGGGCTACCTGCTGGGCCGGCTGCAGGACAACCAGATGTTCTTCACCCACTTCGCCCGCCCGGCGCTGGCCTTCGACACGCCGTCCGGCCTGTTCGCCAGCCTGTTCGAGCGGCGGCGCAGCGAGCCGGTGGACATCAAGAAGGCGGCCATCTTCCCCATCGTCCACGGCATCCGGGCGCTCGCCCTGGAAAAGCACATGGCGGAGACCAACACCACCGAACGCATCTGGGCGCTGGCCGACAAGGGCGTGCTGAACCGCAAGATGGCCGGCGAGCTGGCGGACGCCTTCGCCTTCCTCTCCACCTTGCGGATGCATGCCCGCATCGACGCCGCCGGCGACGGGGAGATCGACAACTCCGTCCGGCCGGAGGAGATGGGCAAGCTCGACCGCGACCAGTTCAAGGACTGCCTCGCCCTGGTCAAGAGCTTCAAGGAGACCATCGCCTACCATTTCCGCCTGAACCACTGAGGGGGCGCAGGCCGTGGCACCCGACCGTTCCGACCCGCAGGCGCCGCGCGAGCTGGTGGCGCTGCATTGCGAGGCGACCAGCTTCGACCCGGCGACCGCCGCCCCGCGGGTGGTCGCCGCCATCCCGCTGCACGGCAACCGCGTCCTGACCAGCCGGGCGCTGGTCGTCGCCCTCGGCACCGGCCCGGCAGCGGCCGAGGGGGTGGAGCAGCTCCGCGCCCTGATCGGCGACCGGCCGCTGGTCGGCTATTTCCTCGACTTCAGCGCCGGGCTGGTGGAGCGGCTGCTGGGTGCGCCGCTGCCCGGCGAGCGGATCGAGGTGTCGAGCCTGTTCTACGACCGCAAGTCGCGGACGCCGAGCAAGCGGGCCATCGACCTGCGGCTCGACCGGCTGATCGGCGACCTCGACCTGCCCCTGCGCCCCCGGGGCGACGCCTACGGCACCGCCCTGGTCGCCGCGCTGGCCTATCTGCGGCTGACGGAGCGGTGACGGGCCGGCCCCTCGCCCCACCGGGGAGGGGCCGGTATCCTTACTTCTTCGTGGCCTTCCAGTAGTAGTTGGAGTCGAAGCTCGGCCCCCAGATCAGGCCGGAGACGCTGTTGCGCTCGGCGATCACCTCGACCTGCTGGAACATGATGACGAAGGGCGAGTCCTCCAGCACCTGGCGCTGAAGCTCCTGGTACATGGCGGCACGCTTGCCGGCGTCGCTCTCCACCACCGCGGCGGCGGTCTTCTTCGTCAGTTCCGGAATGTCCCAGGCGTTGCGCCAGGCCAGCGGCTTGGTCTTGGCGGTGTCGGAATTGTCCGGGTTGGACGCGAAGGTGTCGGCGTTGGAGTGCGGGTCCTGATAGTCGGCCCCCCACTGCTGGATCATCAGCTCGTGGTTGCGGGCGCGGTACTTGGTCAGCACCTGCTTGCCGTCGGCCGGCAGGATGTCGATCTTGACGCCGGCCGCCGCCGCGCTGGCCTGGATGGCCTGGGCCATGTCCTGGGTCGGCGAGGTGCTGCGCACATCCATCGACACGGTCAGCCCGTCGGGATAGCCGGCCTTGGCCAGCAGCTCCTTCGCCCTGGCGGGGTCGTAGCGGTAGGGGTTGTCGTCCAGCGCGCCGAGGAAGCCCTTGGGCAGGAAGGCCTGATGCACGATGCCCTGGCCGTTCATGATGGTCTTGCCCATGCCCTCATAGTCCACGAGGTACTTGAAGGCCTGCCGCACCTCCGGCTTGGCGAGCGCCGGGTTCTTCTGGTTGAGGCTGAGGTACCACAGCGTGCCCTTGGGCGCCTGCACCAGCCGGACGGCGCTGTTGGCCTTCAGCGGCTCGAACTGCTCGGGACGCAGGTTGCGCGCCACGTCGACGTCACCCTTCTCCAGCAGCAGGCGCTGGGTCGCCGGCTCGGCGATGTGGCGGATCAGCACGCGCTTCAGGGCGGGGGCACCGCGCCAGTATTTCGGATAGGCCTCCAGGCTCAGCAGTTCGCTCGCCTTCCACTGCTTCAGCATGTAGGGGCCGGAGCCGGCAGACGCGGTCTTCAGCCAGGCGGCGCCGAAGTCGCCGTCCTTCTCCTTGCTCTTCAGCAGCTTCGAGTCGACGATGGAGGCGACGCCGGCGGTCAGGCTGTAGAGGACGAAGGTCGGGGCGTAGGTCTGGTCGATCTCGAACACCAGGGTGGCCTTGTCGGTGGCGCGGACCTTCTGGTCGACGTTCGCCGCCGTGAGGCCGAACTGGTTCAGGATGAAGGCCGGTCCCTTGTTCAGCTTGACCGCCCGCTGGAAGCTGTAGGCGACATCCTCGGCGGTCAGCGGGTTGCCGGAATGGAAGGTGATGCCGTCGCGGATCTTGAAGGTGAAGGTCCTGCCGTCCGGCGAGACGGTCCAGCTCTCGGCGGCGTCGCCCTCGATCCTGCTGACGTCCTTGACGTCGAACTGGATCAGCCGGTTGTAGGTCTGGGAGACGTATTCCAGGCCGGAAATCTCGAACGCCTCCGCCGGGTCGAGCGTGATCATGTCGTCGAACTGCCACGCCATCACCAGCGCGTCCTTCGGCGTGTCGGCGAGCGCCGGCGCCGGGACGGTGGCAAGCGCAACCATGGCGGCTCCGAGAAGGCCGCGGGCGAAGCTCTGCATTCCCTGTCGTCTCCCTGTTGCCGGGCGAGGGACGGAATGCCCCTGGCCCGCGTTGCAACGAGGATCGAACCGCCCTCGCCCCCCTGTCAAGCCGGACGCCCGTCGTGCCGGATCGGGCGCGTTGTGCGGAGTCCTCCCGGCGCACAATGGCGTCGAGGCCGCTTTCTCCGTTGCCGGTCAACGGGTTGCGGCCCGCCGTTCGTGTACATCCCTTGTGCAGGGGCTGCACAATGCGAGGATGGAACGCGGGGGAAGCCGGGGGCGCGGGTCGGGTGGTGATGCGGGAAGAGTAGCCGGCCGGCCGGGACGGGACAAGCATGGCGGGAAAACGGCCGGTCCCCGCCATCCCGCCCCGGCCGGGCGCGGGGTCACACCCCCTTGCGGGCGAGGCGCAGCGCCTCGGTCAGCACCTCCATGTCGCCGATATGGTTGGCGAGCAGGAGGATCAGCTTGGCGTTGAGCGCAGCGCTCTGTTCGGCGGTCAGGTCGCGGTGGGTGTCGATCAGCGCCTGATAGAAGTCGTCGGGGCTGGCGAAGCGGTTTTCGGTGGCGAGGGTGGCCATGAGGCGACTCCGTGAGCGGGAAAAGGGGCGTCAGCGGCCGATGGCGCGGTTCAGGGCGGCCCCGACGGCGGCGGCGTCGAAGGCGCGCCAGCGCGCGGCGACATGCTGGTCCGGACGGATCAGGTAGACGGTGCCGGGGGTGGCGTCATAGCGCTCGCGGAAGCGGCCGGCGCTGTCGACCAGTTCGTTCGGGTGGGAGCCGCGGCGGCGGTCGGTGACGGCATGCCAGGCGAACGGGACCGGCCCGCGGGCCAGCGCGTCCAGCCGCTCCGCCACCTCCGCCGGGACCGGCCCGTCGCCGGCGGCGTAGAGCAGGACGAAGCGGCCGTCCAGCATCTCCGTCAGCCAGCCGGCCTGTCCCTGCCGTTCGACCGGCGCGTCGGTCGCCGGGGCGCCCGGCACCATCCGGCCGGCGAAGGCGTCCGCGTCGGGCGTGTTGAGCGGACTTGCCAGATAGGTCGTGGGGGTGGAAAGGCGCCCGGAATTGACCAGCGAGCGGGCGAAGGGAAGCTCGCCGGCCAGCGCCAGCACGGCGTCGCGGAAGGTGCGGCTGACCTCGCTCTTCGGCGTGATGAAGTCGGTGGAGCGGGTGGAGTTCAGGATGTTCTCCTTCGCCGCCTCCACCCGCTCGTCGGAATAGCTGTCGAGCAGGCTGTCCGGCGCCACCCCGTCCAGCACCAGCTTCAGCTTCCAGGCGAGGTTGTCGGCGTCGGGCACGCCGGAATTGGCGCCGCGGGCGCCGAAGGGCGAGACCTGATGCGCCGAATCGCCGGCGAACAGGATGCGGCCATGGCGGAACTGCTCCAGCCGGCGGCACTGGAAGGTGTAGACCGAGACCCACTCCAGCTCGAACGGCGTCGACTCGCCCAGCATCGCCTTCAGGCGGGGGATGACGCGCTCCGGCTTCTTCTCCTCCTCGGGATCCGCGTCCCAGCCGAGCTGGAAGTCGATGCGCCAGACATTGTCGGGCTGCATGTGCAGGAGCGCCGACTGGCGGCGGTGGAAGGGCGGGTCGAACCAGAACCAGCGTTCGGCCGGGAAATCGGCCTTCATCACCACGTCGGCGATCAGGAAGCGGTCGCGGAACACCTCGCCGACGAAGTCCAGCCCCAGCATCTTGCGGATGGAGGATTTGGCGCCGTCGCAGGCGATGACATAGTCGGCCTGCAGGGCATAGACGCCGTCCGGCGTTTCCACCTGCAGCACCACATGGCCGTCCTCCTGCCGGACCGAGAGGACGCGCGACAGCCAGCGCAGGTCCACCCGCTCCTCCGCCTGGGCGGCGGCGACCAGGTAATCCTCCAGGTAATATTGCTGGAGGTTGATGAAGGCGGGGATCTTGTGGTCCGGCTCCGGCAGCAGGTCGAACTGATAGACCAGCGAGTCGCCGTTGAAGACCTTGCCGATCTTCCACACCACGCCCTTGTCGACCATCCGCTGCGCGACGCCCAGGCGGTCCCACACCTCCAGCGCCCGCTTGGCGTAGCAGACGGCGCGGCTGCCGACGCTGACGGTATCCTCCGCATCCAGCACGACGACCGGCACGCCCTTCTGCGCCAGATCGATGGCGGCGGTCAGCCCGACCGGCCCGGCCCCGACCACCACGACGGGATGGCGCCGCACGGTTCCGGTGCGCTGTTCGTCCGACTGCAGGTAAGGATACTTTGGATAGCTGTAGGTGGCGTGCATGCTGCGTTTCCCCCGGATGCGGCCGCGCTTTTGTTTCGCGCGATATAGTTTCAAATGATACTAATAGAGCGAAAGGCCGCCTGTCAAACAGTTCGCCTGCCCCGCACCAAAGGCAAGGGAAAGGGCGACGCGATACAGGAATTGCTCGTTTGACGGAAAATCGGTGTCGCTTCACACCGGCGTCGGTGTAGAGTGCCGGGAAAAGGCAATACGGCCCCGTATCGTGGGCCGGCCAAGGGAGGAATTGCCATGCCAGATCCACGCAATCCCGGCACGGACGCCCGCAGCCCGCTGCGCCCGACCGTCTATGCCATCGACGGGGTGATCCCGGTGATCCACCCCACCGCCTTCGTCCATCCCACGGCGGTGCTGATCGGCGACGTGGTGATCGGCCCCCGCTGCTATGTCGGCCCCTGCGCCAGCCTGCGCGGCGACTTCGGCCGCATCATCCTGGAGGAGGGCAGCAACGTGCAGGACAACTGCACCATGCACGCCTTCCCCGGCCAGGATGCGGTGGTGGAGGTGGACGGCCATGTCGGCCACGGCGCCGTCCTGCACGGCTGTGTCGTGAAGCGCGGCGCGCTGGTCGGGATGAACGCGGTGGTGATGGACGGCGCGGTGATCGGCGAGCAGGCGATCGTCGCCGCCATGGCCTTCGTCAAGGCGGGCTTCGAGGTGCCGCCGCGCATGCTGGCCGCCGGGCTTCCCGCCAAGGTCGTGCGCCCCCTGTCGGAGCGCGAGATCGCCTGGAAGGCCGAGGGCACGGCGGAATACCAGCGCCTGACCGTCCGCTCGCTCGCCACCATGGCCGCCTGCGCGCCGCTGGAGGAAGTGGAAGCCGACCGTCCGCGCGTCGATGCCGGAACCGCCCAGCCGCTGTACCAGACGAAGGAGGGGCAGACGAGCGGGGATTGACCCCTACTCCTCCTCTTCCCCCGCCGGCTCTTCCCCCGCCGGGCGGCCGGCCGGCCCGGGCGCAAGCTGGTCCGCCCGCGACTGCAGCTTCGTCAGCAGGCGGTCCAGCATCGCGGCCTCCTCGTCCGACAGGGCGCCGGTCAGGTCCGATTCATAGGCCAGCGCCAGCGGGACGATCTCGGCATAGATCGCCAGCGCCTTGGGCGTCAGGGTCAGCAGCGCCTTGCGCCGGTCGCTGGTCCCCGACTCCCGCAGGATCAGCGCCGACTCCAGCATGCGGCTGATGGCGCGGCTGACCTGCACCTTGTCCATCGCGGTGCGCTGGGCGATCTCTCCGGCGCTCAGCGTCTCGCCCCCGCCCAGCACGGCGATGATCCGCCATTCCGGGATGGTGATGCCGAACCGCTTCTCGTAGAGCTTCGCCAGCGTGTGGCTGACCGTGTTGGCCAGGACCGACAGGCGGTAGGGCAGGAAGCGGGTCAGCCGCAGTTCCGGCAGGACCTCCGGCCCCGCAGCCTCGTCGGGGACGGCGGGACGGGGGGCGGATTTGGCGTCGGATCGCGGAGGGCGGCCGGAGGGCATGGCGTCGGGCTTCGGTTCGGTTGAGCGATACCATCCTGACGGGGAATTTTGTGCTTGCAACAGTTTCAGATGAAACTAGATTGGAGCGCAAACGCCATCGTCAGGATCCCCGCAGACGGGATCCGTACCGGGGGAGGACCGCATGAAGACCTGGATTTCGTTCCCGAAGGTGGAAGGCACCGCGACGCGGCAGGCGCATGTCCGCCTTCCCGCCGGCACCTATGAGCGCGAGGTCGGGCGCGAGGGCTTCTTCGGCCCCGCCACCCAGTTCCACCACGCCCACCCGCCGACCGCCTGGACCCGCTTCGACGGGCCGCTGCGTCCGCGCGCCTTCGACCTGAACCGGGTCGACCAGAATCTGGATTGCCCGCTGTCGGCGCCGCCGCTGATGGGCAACGGCGCGACCCAGATCCGGCTGTGGCGCTTCCGCGGCAGGATGGAGCATCTGGTGCGCAACGCCGACGGCGACGACCTGCTGTTCTTCCACCAGGGCGGCGGCCATCTCTACTGCGACTACGGCCATCTGCCGGTGGCCGAGGGCGATTACGTCGTCCTGCCGCGCAACACCGCCTGGCGGCTGGAGACGGAGGAGGCCGTCACCGTGCTGATGGTGGAGGCGACCGGCGACGCCTACAAGCTGCCCCACAAGGGGCTGGTCGGCACGCACGCCATCTTCGACCCGGCGGTGCTGGACGTGCCGCAGCTCGACGACGCCTTCCAGGCGCAGAAGAGCGAGCGCGAGACGGTGGTGCGCATCAAGTCGCGCGGCCGGATCAGCGAAATGGTCTATCCCTTCAACCCGCTGGACGCGGTGGGCTGGCACGGCGACCTCGCCCCGGTGCGGCTGAACTGGCGCGACATCCGGCCGCTGATGAGCCACCGCTACCACCTGCCGCCGTCGGCCCACAGCACCTGGATCGCCAACCGCTTCATCGTCTGCACCTTCGTGCCGCGGCCGATCGAGTCCGACCCGGAGGCGCTGAAGCTGCCCTACTATCACTCGAACGAGGATTTCGACGAGGTGCTGTTCTATCACCGCGGCCAGTTCTTCTCGCGCGACAACATCAGGCCGGGGATGGTGACCTTCCACCCCTCGGGCTTCCCGCACGGGCCCCACCCCAAGGCCTATGAGACGGCGCAGAACTATGCGCGCAAGGAGACGGACGAGGTGGCGGTGATGATCGACACCCGCGACCCGCTGGACGTCCACGAGGCGATGGAAGCCACGGAATGGCCGGGCTACGTCGACAGCTGGAAGGCGAAGTAGGACGGCGCCGGCCCCATCGACCGGGCCGGGCAGCAGGCCGGACAGGAAAACAAGCCGGACAAGAAGACCAACGGAGGGAAGAGAGACGATGAAGCTGGCAAGTCTGAAGGCGGGCGGGCGCGACGGGACCCTGGTCGTGGTGTCGAGGGACCTCTCCCGCTGCCGCCCGGTGCCGGAGGTGGCGCCGACCCTCCAGGCGGCGCTCGACCGCTGGGCGGAGGCGGCGCCGCGGCTGGAGGAGGCCTGTCGCGCGCTGAACGCCGACCCGGCCGCGGGACAGCCCTTCGACCAGACGGCCGCCGCCTCGCCGCTGCCGCGCGCCTACCAGTGGGCGGACGGCTCGGCCTACGTCAACCATGTGGAGCTGGTGCGCAAGGCCCGCGGGGCGGAGATGCCGCCGAGCTTCTGGACCGATCCGCTGATGTACCAGGGGGCGTCCGACGGCTTCCTCGCCCCGACCGATCCCATCCCGGCGGCGAGCGAGGAGTGGGGCATCGATTTCGAGGCGGAGATCGCCGTCATCACCGACGACGTGCCGATGGGCGCCGGCGTGGAGCAGGCGAAGGACCACATCAGGCTGCTGATGCTGGTCAACGACGTCAGCTTGCGCAACCTGATCCCGGCGGAGCTGGCGAAGGGCTTCGGCTTCTTCCAGTCCAAGCCCGCCTCCTCCTTCTCGCCGGTGGCGGTGACGCCGGACGAGCTGGGGGACGCCTGGGACGGCGGGAAGGTCCATCTGCCGCTGGTCAGCCACCTGAACGGCGCACTGTTCGGCAAGCCGAACGCCGGCATCGACATGACCTTCGACTTCCCGACGCTGATCGCCCATGTCGCCAGGACCCGCAGCCTGGTGGCGGGCAGCATCGTCGGCTCCGGCACCGTGTCGAACAAGCTGGACGGCGGGCCGGGCAAGCCGGTCGACCAGGGGGGCGTGGGCTATTCCTGTCTGGCCGAGCTGCGCACCATCGAGACGATCGACGGCGGCAAGCCGAAGACCCCCTTCCTGCGCTTCGGCGACCGGGTCAGGATCGAGCTGTTCGACGCGGCGGGCGTCAGCGTCTTCGGCGCCATCGACCAGGAGGTGGTGAAGTACGAGGGGGCGTGACCCTCGGCCGTGCGGCGGCTCAGGCGGCGGGCGGACCGGGCCGCCGGCGCAACGGGTAGGGGCGGATCAGGGCTTCGGCCGGGATCCGCCATTCCCGATGCAGCCGCCACGCCTGTTCCAGCGTAAGGTGGCGGTACCGGTTCATCACCTCCGACGCGCGGGCCTTCGAGCCGAGAAGCTCCGCCAGATCCTTCTGGCGCTTTCCGGTCTGCTCCATCCGCGCCCGCAGTGCCGCCGGAGCGTCCGGCGCCTCGATGGGCCAGTGCTCGTCCTCGTAACGCTCGATCACCAGGGCCAGCAGGTCGAACCGGTCGGCGTCGGGCGTCCCCGGTTCCGGCTCGGCCTCGAAATACCGTTCGATCTCGCGCAGGGCCCAGTCGTAGTCGGCTTCGGTCTTCAGCGGACGGATATCCATGGTCACACCGTCTCCGGATCGATGCAGTCATAGTCCTTGTGCGTGCCGACGAACTTCACCAGGACACGCTTGAAGCGATACGCCACATGAACGATCAGGCGGTACTTGTTCCCGCCGATGTCGAAGATGACGCGGTTGTCGCCGATGAAATCCACCGTGGTGCCGAACTCGCGCTTGACGTCGGCCGGCGACTGCCAATCGGCGCTCCTGACCTGCGCATACCATGCCTGAAGCGGCGCTTCCGCCTGCGGGTGGCGGTCCCAGAACTGCTTCAGCGTCCGCCGGGCGATGATCTGCATGGTCGGGACTATAACAAGTTCCACATTTGGGAACAACTGGACACCGGACCAGGCGAACACGGATACGCCCGGACCGACCGGTCCGGGCGTATCCTTACCTGCGTGCCGGCGGGGCTGCGTCAGCCGACCGCCATCAGCCGCTCGGCCGGGGGCGATTGCGGGATGGACTGGGAGACGTAGCCCTCGCTGTGGATCAGCTCGTCCTTCGCGCCGAGCGCGCGGGCGGCGGCGACGCAGTCCTCGACGAAGGCCGGGCTGCCGGCGACGAAGACGCTGTGGGCCGACAGGTCGGGGAACAGGCCGGGCAGCACCGCCGGGATGCGGCCGTGCAGGAAGCCCGGACGCTCCTCCCCGGTCAGCGTGGTCTGGACGCGGAAGTTGCGGTACCGGGCCTGCCAGAAGGAGAGCAGACCCCGCTCGTAGACGTCCGCCTCGGTGCGGGCGGAGAAGAGCAGCGTCACCGGCGGACGGTAGCCGCGGCGCAGCGCCGCGTCGGTCAGCGCCAGGATCGGGGCGAGGCCGGAACCGGCGGCCATGCACAGCACCGGGCTCTCCACCGAGGGGTCGCCGATGAAGGTGCCGTAGGGGCCGGACAGCTTCACCTGACTGCCGAAGGTCAGGCTGTCATGGATCCAGCTGCTGGTCGGGCCGCCGTCGACCCTGGTCACCTGCAGCACGATCTCGCCGTCGGGGCGCGGGGCGTTGGCGATGGAATAGCAGCGCGGCGGCACGCCGGCCGCGGCGTCGCCCAGCATGACGTACTGGCCCGGCCAGTAGCGCAGCGGCTTGCCGAGCGGACGCAGGCGAAGCTCCGTGATGCGCGGGGTGCGCTGGATGCGGTCGGTGACGACGAACGGCACGTCCTCGCGCGGGGGAAACAGCTTGGGCTGGGCGTCGGCGGTGCCGAACTCGATCACCAGCTCCTCGGAGATCGGCTTGGCCATGCACATCAGGCCGTAGCCGTCCTTCCGCTCGGCCTGGGACAGCGCCATGTCCAGCACCATGCCCTGGTCGAACTGGCCGCCCAGCACCTTGACCTTGCATTCGCCGCAGGCGCCGGCCCGGCAGTTGTTGGGCAGGGCGTAGCCCGCCTGCTCCAGCGCGGAGAGGACGGTTTCGCCGTCGCGGCATTCGACCGTACGGCCCGAGGGATGAAGACGGATGCGGCTCACCGGGCGATTCCTCAAAGAACGGGACGGTGGAAAAGGACGGCCGGCGGGACGCGGTGCCCGCCGGCCAAGGGGGATGGTCGGAGACAACCTGCCTCCCGGCCGCGCGGTCCCGGCCGGAAGACCGGCCGTTCAGAAGACGGGAATGATCTCTTCCATGTCGACGTCGCGCACCTCCTCGCCGGTGATGCCGACCTCGGGGATCGCCGGGAAGGGGATGCCGTAGCGGTCGAGCACACCCTTGAGGTTCAGCATGGCGTTGCGCCAGTTCTCCTTCTTCGCCTCGTAGGTCGGGATGTGGAAGCCGGCCTTGCGCGCGACCTCCTCCGCCTCGCGCTGGGTGGCGATGAAGTCGGACGGCAGGTCCCAGAACTCCGGCGGCGGCTCGAACAGCACGGCGGAGAGGAACAGGTAGCCGGCGCGGATCTGCTTGGTGATGACCGAGCGGTCCTCCATCGCCAGGTTGGGATAGTCGCGCTCCATCACCGACATGCAGATGGCCATGTGCCGGCCCTCGTCGCGGCCGATGTTGCGGAAGGCCTCCTTGAACACCGGCTCGGTGCAGCCCGCCGCCATCTGGTGGAAGATGGTCGCCGCCGCGATCTCGCCCATCAGGAAGGAGCTGAACAGAACAGCCAGCGAGTATTTCGGAACCGCCTTCTTGTAGCCGTCCCAGTAGCGGCCGCCATTGTAGTAGAGCCAATGGGCGTTCTTCTTCAGCCGGCGGCCGAGGTCGGTCTTCGGCTCGTAGGTCAGCGGGCTGGTGGCCTCCAGCAGCTTGGTGATGGCGAGGCCGCACATCTGCTCGTGGTTCTGCTCGTCGCGCGTCACCGAGAAGAAGCAGCGGCGGACGGGATCCTCCTCATGCACCTCGTAGGTCTTGATCAGGGCGTGCGCGAAGACCGGGGGAGCGGAGGCGTCGAACACCGACAGGATGGTCCACCAGTAGGCGATGGCCTCCCGCTCCTCCCAGCTGTAGCGCGACGGATCGAAGGTGTCCCAGGGCAGCTTGGCCGGATCCCAGTTCTCGCGCACCGCGGCGGCGTAGACCTCCTCCAGCTTCTTGGTCTGCGAGACCCAGGAGAGCGGGTAGACGTTCGGCTGCGGAGTCTCCGGCGGGAACTCCATGGTGTTGGCGATCTGGGTGTAGCTGCTGGACATCGGGGCGTTTCCTCCTTCGACGGGTCGGCGCGCTTTGTTGGGATCCGCCCTCGGGCGGTCGTCGGCGCCGTGTGGTTTCCATATGACACATACTTTCCGTCGTCTGGAAGATTTTTGTATCGCTTTATCTGCGGCAGCCTGTCGCACCCTTTCCGCGATTTGCCTTGACCAAAGGCAAGGAACCCCACCCTCGGGCCGAGAGTGGAGATGCAAAGTCTCCGCGATTATCGGATTGGCTGTATCGCTTTCGCGCGAGGCCCGGCTCAGCCGGCCCGTTCGAGCGCCAGGCCGGGTTCGCCCTCGGCCAGCCCGCCGAAGCGGGCGTAGAAGGCGGGCTGCGCCTCCGGCAGCGGCCCGTTGGCGGTGGTCAGCGCCGACATCAGATAGGCCTCGGAGGGGCCGAGCAGCCGGCGGTAGAGGTTGCGCGTCAGCATGCGCGATTCCTGCCCCGGCCAATCCGGCGGCAGCAGGTCGGGCGGCAGCATCGGGTCGCGCAGCAGGATGCGGCGGAAGTCGTGGATCATCAGCGTCCGCACCAGGAAGGCGATGCGCGGGTCCGGGCTCTCCACCCCCTCCAGCGACTGCCAGACCGGACGGAAGTGATCCAGGAAGGCGACGTAGTCATGCTCGAGCTGATCCACGTCCCAGAAGCTGCGCACCAGCTCGCGCAGGGCACCGAAGCCGCCGGCCCGGTCGTGGGTGGCCTTCATGTGGACCACCTTGTCGGCCACCCCCAGCTCCGCCAGCAGCCGGTGCATCGCCCCCTCGTCCCCGTTCGGATGGGCGAAGACCGTGGGGGAGGCGGCACCGAAGCCCTGCCAGACCAGCTCCCGCCGCAGCTTCTCCCGCGTCTCGGCGTCGAGCGCGTTGGGCGGCACCATCAGCAGGTGCCAGCCGCGGTCCCAGGCGCGGACCAGCGGGGCGTAGATGCGCCGCTCCGCCGCGGCGAAACGCTCCAGCCCGCTCTCCGTCACCCGGTAGAAGCTGCGCCGGCCGATCTGGGTGTTGGTCAGCCAGTCCTCCTTGCACAGCCGGAAGACGGAGGTGCGGACGATCCGCTCGCTCAACCCGAAATGGCTCATCAGGTCGATCAGGCTGCCGAGCCAGGCGGAGCCGCCGTGCGGCAGCACGGCGTCGCCATAGACGGTGATGATCAGCGACTTGGCCCGCGGCGCGATGGCGTCGAGCAGCGGGGCGGCAAGATCTTCGGTGCGGCGGGGACGGGGCATGGGGAGCGGGGTCTTCCCTGGGACTGGTCCGGGACCGGTGGCGGGCGGGGCCGGACCCGGGGGACAAGGCGGTTGCGGATGGGCCGTTATACGGGACGGCGGGGTTCGTGACCACAGTCCGCACCCTCGGCCGGCTCGGCGTCTCGGCCGCCGCCACCCCGGAGAGATCGGACGCCGGACGGGTGCCGGACCGGCCGCGAAGTCGCGGATGCGACGGAAAATCCGTTTGACAAGCTTTAATGTGATACACTAACGTCCGCTTATCAAAGGAAAATGTGTCATGTGCTTGGTGCGCAAAGCCTTACGCATGGTACGGTTTCCCGTTTGGTCAGCCCGATCGCGACACAATCCTTCCGGGAACAGCGAGGGGACTCCGGAAAACAGCGGAGAGGCGGCCAGATTTTGCTTCCTAAATAATTTCGTTTGAAACATTATGCATCGCAAATCGTCCCTGGCGCAACCAAGCCGGGGCACCGCAAAACGGGAGGAAACCATGCGCAGTCGCTTGCTCCGCAGCTTGTCCGCAACGATGGCCGCCACCGCGGCGCTGGTGGTCGGCGTCATGGCCGGCACGGCGTCCGCCGCCGATCCGATCAAGGTCGGCGCCATCGTCTCGGCGACCGGACCGGCCTCCTTCCTCGGCGATCCGGAAAAGCGCGTGCTGGAGCTGTATGTGGACCGCGTCAACCAGGCGGGCGGCGTGAACGGCCGGCCGGTCCAGCTCACCGTCTACGACGACGGCGGGGCGGCGGACAAGGCGGCCTCCTTCACCAAGCGACTGCTGGAGAGCGACAAGGTCGACGTGATCGTCGGCGGCACGACCACCGCCACCACCATGGCCGCCGTCCCGCTGGTCGAGCGGGCGGAAACCCCCTTCATCTCGCTCGCGGGCGCGGTGGTGATCGTGGAGCCGGTCAAGAAGTGGGTGTTCAAGACCCCGCACACCGACCGCATGGCCGCCGAGAAGGTCATGGAGGACATGAAGAAGCGCGGGCTGACCAAGCTGGCGCTGATCTCGGAGGATTCCGGCTTCGGCAAGTCGGGGCGCGAGCAGACGCTGGCAGTCGCCAAGGAGCGCGGGATCGAGGTCGTCGCCGACGAGACCTACGGCGCCAAGGACACCGACGTCACCGCCCAGCTCACCAAGATCCGCAACAACGCGGCGGCCCAGGCCGTGCTGGTCTTCGGCCTCGGCCAGGGGCCGGCGGTGGTGACCAAGAACTACCGCCAGCTCGGCATCAGCCTGCCGCTCTACCAGTCGCACGGCGTGGCGTCGAAGGAGTTCATCCGCCTGGCCGGCGGTGCCGCGGAGACTGTCCGCCTGCCGGCGGCCGGCCTGGTCGTCGCCGCCCAGCTTCCCGACAGCGACCCGCAGAAGAAGGTGGTGACCGAGTTCACCAAGGTCTACGAGGAGGCCTTCAGCAGCGAGGTCTCCACCTTCGCCGGCCATGCCTATGACGGGCTGATGATCGCGCTCGACGCGGTCAAGCGCGCCGGCGGCACCGACAAGGCGAAGCTGCGCGACGCCATCGAGCAGACCAAGGGCTATGTCGGCACCGGCGGCACCGTGACCATGTCGCCCAAGGACCACATGGGCCTGTCGCTCGACGCCTTCCACATGGTCGAGGTCAAGCAGGGCGACTGGTCGCTGGTGAAGTGACCCGCCCCGCCTGAGGGCATCGGGGAAGGGAGCGCGCGGGCGGCCGGACGGTCCGGTCCCTCCGCCCCTTCCCCCGTCCGATGCCGCGCAGGATCCGATGCTGCATGGGATCCGACGTTGCGCATGGCCCCCTTCCCTCTCCCCGGCCCCTCTCCCCGGCCGGGAGACGGACACCGGAAAGCCACCATGTTCGCCGATCTGCTGCAATATCTGCTGTCCGGGCTGACCATCGGCGCGATCTACGCGCTGGCCGGCCTGGGATTCTCGATCATCTACAACGCCAGCCACGTCATCAACTTCGCCCAGGGCGAGTTCATCATGATCGGCGGCATGGCGGCCGCCACCCTGACCGCGACGGGCGTCCCGCTGCCGCTCGCCATCCTGATCGGCTGCGGCGGCGCCATGGTCGTGGGCGTGCTGGTCGCCAAGTTCGCGGTGGAGCAGGCGCGCGACGCCTCCACCGTCACGCTGATCATCATCACCATCGGCGCCTCGATCTTCCTGCGCGGCATCGCCGAGCTGGTGTGGGGCAAGGACTTCAAGCGGCTGGAGGCCTTCTCCGGCGAGACGCCGATCCACATCCTCGGCGCCTCGATGCAGCCGCAGTCGCTGTGGGTGCTGGGCTGCGCCGCCGTCCTGATCGTCGCCATCGGCCTGTTCTTCAACAAGACGCTGGCCGGCAAGGGCATGCTCGCCACCTCGCACAACCGCCTCGCCGCCCAGCTCGTCGGCATCGACGTCAAGAAGGTGGTGCTGGCCTCCTTCGCGCTGTCGGCGGCGCTGGGTGCGGTCGGCGGCGCGGTGGTGGCGCCGATCACCTTCTCCTACAGCGAGATGGGCATCATGCTGGGGCTGAAGGGCTTCACCGCCGCGGTGCTCGGCGGGCTCGGCCACGGGCCGGGGGCGGTGGTCGGCGGCATCATCGTCGGCGTCGCCGAGGCGCTGGGCGCCGGCTACATCTCGTCGGCCTACAAGGACGCGGTCGCCTTCGTGATCATCCTCGCCGTCCTCCTCTTCATGCCGAGCGGCCTGTTCGGCAAGCGCGGCACGGAACGGGTCTGACGCCATGAACACTCTGCTCAACGGACGGCTGACCGGGCTTCTCGCCCTCGCCCTGATCGTCGCGGCGCTGCCGCTGGTGCTGACCAACAACTTCTACCTGGACGTCGCGATCCTCGCCGGCTTCAACGCCATCGTCTGCGTCGGGCTGAACCTGCTGATCGGCTATGCCGGGCAGATCAGCCTGGGCCATGCCGGCTTCTTCGGGATCGGCGCCTATGCCTCGGGCATCCTGGTGACCAGCTACGGCTGGCCGCCGCTCGCCGCCCTGCTCGCCGGGGCCGCCGCCTCCGGCCTGCTGGGCTTCGCGGTGGCCAAGCCGATCCTGCGGCTGAAGGGCCATTATCTCGCCATGGCGACTCTCGGCATCGGCATCATCGTGTCGATCGTGCTGCGCACCGAGACCGGCCTGACCGGCGGCCCCGACGGCATGATGGTGGACAGCTTCAGGCTGTTCGGCGTCGAGCTCTACGGCGAGAAGGTCTGGTACTGGGTGGTCGGGGTGCTGCTGGTGGCGGTGGTCTGGCTGTCGCTGAACCTGATCGACAGCCCGGTCGGCCGCGCGCTGCGCGCCGTCCACGGGTCGGAGGTGGCGGCCGAGGTGGTCGGCGTCGACACCGCGCGCTTCAAGGTGATGGTCTTCGTCCTGTCGGCGGTCTTCGCCAGCGTGGCCGGCAGCCTGTTCGCCCACTACACCGGCCTGATCACCCCGGCCAAGGCGGACTTCTTCAAGTCGATCGAGCTGGTGACCATGGTGGTGTTCGGCGGCATGGCCTCGACCTTCGGGGCGGTGGTCGGCGCCGTGGTGCTGACCGTCCTGCCGCAGGCGCTGACCGTCTTCCAGGACTACTCGCAGATCGTGCTGGGCGCGATCCTGATGGCGACCATGGTGTTCATGCCGAAGGGCCTGCTGCCGACGCTGGCCGCACTCTTCGCGCAGCGGAGACAGGCATGAGCGGCACGGCGGAGGCGGGCATGAACATGATCGCGAACCAGGACATCCCGCTGGAGGCGGCGCCCGCCGCCCGGCGCAGCGGCCCGCCCCTGCTGCGGGTCGAGAATCTCAGCCGGGAGTTCGGCGGGCTGCTCGCCATCGGCGACCTCAGCTTCACCGTGGCGGCCGGCGACATCCACTCCATCATCGGGCCGAACGGCGCCGGCAAGACGACGCTCTTCAACCTGATCACCGGCGTCTACAAGCCGTCGGGCGGGCGGGTGCTGTTCGACGGGGCCGAGGTGTCGGGCCAGGCGCCCTACCGGCTCGCGGCGCGCGGCATGTCGCGCACCTTCCAGAACCTGCAGATCTTCTTCAACATGACGGCGCTGGAGAACGTCATGGTGGGGCGGCACCTGCACCTGAACACCCGGCTGCTGCCGGCGCTGTTCCGCTTCCCCTCGCTGGTCCGCAAGGACGCCGAGGCGCGCGAGCGGGCCGCCGCGCTGATGGAGCAGGTGGGGCTCGGCAAATACGTCGCGGCCGACGCCGCCGCCATGCCCTATGGCGCGCTGAAGCGGCTGGAGATCGCCCGCGCGCTGGCGGCGGAGCCGAAGATGCTGCTGCTGGACGAGCCGGCGGCCGGCCTGAACGCCACCGAGAGCCGCGAGATCGACGAGGTGATCAAGACGGTCGCCGCCACCGGCATCACCGTCATCCTGGTCGAGCACGACATGAAGATGGTCATGGGCATTTCCGACCGGATCACCGCCCTGAACCACGGACGCAAGCTGGCCGAGGGCACCCCGGCGGAGGTCGCGGCGAACCCCGACGTCATCGCCGCCTATCTCGGCGCGGCACCGTAAGGGGGTTGCGGAGCATGCTTCTGGAAATCGACGGGCTGAACAGCCATTACGGCCGCATCCACGCGCTGAAGTCGGCCAGCCTGACCGTGCGCGAAGGCGAGCTGGTCGCCCTGGTCGGCGCCAACGGCGCCGGCAAGACCACGCTGCTGCGCACGCTGTCCGGCGTCCACCCCGCCACCAGCGGGACCATCAAGTTCGACGGGCAGGACATCACCCGGCTGAAGGCCCACCGCCGCGTCGCCGAGGGCATCGTCCAGGTGCCGGAGGGCCGGCAGCTCTTCGGTCCGCAGACGGTCGAGGACAATCTGCGGCTCGGCGCCTACCGCCGCGGCGGCAGGCCGGAGGAGGATCTGGAGCGGCTCTACGCCCTGTTCCCGGTCCTGAAGGTGAAGCGCGACCAGCCGGCCGGCACCCTGTCGGGCGGGCAGCAGCAGATCGTCGCGCTGGGCCGCGCCCTGATGGCGAAGCCCCGCGTCCTGCTGCTGGACGAGCCGAGCATGGGCCTCGCCCCGCTGCTGGTCGCCGAAATCTTCGACGCCGTCCAGCGTTTGAAGCGGGAGGGCACCACCATCCTGCTGGTCGAGCAGAACGCCCATGCGGCGCTCGCCATCGCCGACCGCGGCTACGTCATCGAGACCGGCGAGATCGTGCTGCACGACACGGGCGCCGCCCTGCTCGACAACGAGCGGGTCCGCCAGGCCTATCTGGGACTCTAGAAGAAGAACCGAGAGGACGAGAGACCATGTCCAAAGCCTTCGCCTCCACCGGCGACCTCAACGCCAAGACCGTGAGCTTCACGGAGCTGGCCCCCGGCGCCTACGCCTACACCGCCGAGGGCGATCCCAACACCGGCGTCATCGTCGGGGACGACGGCGTCATGGTGATCGACGCCCAGGCGACCCCGCGGATGGCCGAGGATGTGATCGCCAAGGTCCGCACCGTCACCGACAAGCCGGTGAAGTACGTGCTGCTGACGCACTACCACGCCGTGCGGGTGCTGGGCGCCTCGGGCTATGGGGCCGACCACATCATCGCCAGCCGCGACACCTACGACCTGATCGTCGAGCGCGGCCAGCAGGACTACGAGTCGGAGCTCGGCCGCTTCCCGCGCCTGTTCCAGGCGGCGGAGACCATCCCCGGCCTGACCTGGCCGACCATCGTGTTCGACAACCGCATGACGCTGTTCATGGGCGGCAAGCGGGTGGAGATCATGCAGCTCGGCCGCGGCCACACCAAGGGCGACACGGTGGTCTGGCTGCCGGACGACAAGGTGCTGTTCTCCGGCGACCTCGTGGAGTATGGCGCCACCCCCTACACCGGCGACGCCTATCTGGAGGACTGGCCCCACACGCTCGACCGGCTGGCGGAGCTGCAGCCGCGCGCGCTGGTGCCCGGCCGCGGCGACGCGCTGACCACGCCGGAGCTGTGCCGGGAGGCGATCCGCGGCACGCGCGACTTCCTCACCAGCATGTACGGCTCGGTCAAGCAGGCGCGCGAGCAGGGGGCGGACCTGCGCAACGCCTTCGCCCGCACCCGCGAGGTCCTGCAGCCGCGCTTCGGCCAGTGGGTGATCTTCGAGCACTGCCTGCCCTTCGACGTCTCGCGCGCCTATGACGAGGCGGGCGGCATCCGCGACCCGCGCATCTGGACCGCCGAGCGCGATCGCGAGATGTGGGAGGCCCTGCAGGGCTGACCCGCCCCCCTTTCCTGGTCCCGCGCCGCCCCTGCCGTCCCGGCGGGGGCGTTCGCCATTTCGGGAGTTGCGACCCTTGAAGCTCTACGGCTATTTCCGCTCCTCCGCCGCCTATCGGGTGCGCGTCGCGCTGAACCTGAAGGGACTGAAGCCGGAGCAGGCCTTCATCCACCTGCGCAGGGGCGAGCAGAAGGCCGCGCCCTACGCCGACCTGAACCCGGAGCATCTGGTCCCCGCCCTGGAGGTCGGCGGCCGGCTGCTGACCCAGTCGATGGCGATCATCGAGTATCTCGACGAGACGCACCCCGCCCCGCCGCTTCTGCCGGCCGACCCGCTGGACCGCGCGCGGGTACGGGCCCTCGCCCTGGCGGTCGCCTGCGACATCCACCCGCTGAACAACCTGCGCGTCCTGCAGCATCTGAAATCCGCCCTGGGCCACAGCCAGGAGGAGGTCGACGGCTGGTACCGCCACTGGATCGCGGTCGGGCTGACCGCGCTGGAGGCGCAGCTTGCCGGCGACGCGCGCACCGGGCGGTTCTGCCACGGCGACGAGCCGGGGCTGGCCGACGTCTTCCTGGTGCCGCAGATGGCCAACGCCCGGCGGCTGGACTGCCCGCTGGAGGCCTACCCCACGCTGACGCGCATCGAGGCGGCCTGCCAGGCCCTGCCCGCCTTCGCCGAGGCGGCCCCTGCCCGCCAGCCCGACGCGGAGGCGTAGGCGTAGGCGTAGGCGTAGGCGCGGAGCGAGGCGTGGAACCGAAGTCCGGCACAGGACAAAGTTGTTGAGAGTGACCGTGCGTTAACCATTCTTGGGCGTTTCGCCGTGTTATATACTGCCGGTTCCTGTCGGCCGCGTGCGGCGCAACCTTGACGCGCCGCGCGCCGTCCGGCAGGAACAGGCGGACTGAAAGGGCGGACGGGCAGCCACACGATGCTGGGCGATACACCTTCGATCGCATACAGCCTTGCCGAGAACATCGCGGCGAGCGCCTTCGTCGTGCTGGCCTACACCTACATCGTCCGGCGGCCGGGCCACCTGGGGATGGCGATGCCGCAGCTCGCCATGGGCGTGCTGATGGGGCTGACGGCGGTCTATTCGATGACCCACCCCATCCATTTCGGCCGGGGCGACCTGTTCTTCGACGGCCGCACGGCGCTGGTCGGGTTGGCGGCGCTGTTCGGCGGCCCGCTGTCGGCCGTGCTCGCCGCCGCCATCGCGATGCTCTATCGGATCTGGGTCGGCGGGGCCGGCATGGTGGCGGGTGCCACCTCCGTGGTCATCGCGGCGGCGGCGGGCATCGCCTTCACCGCCTGGATCCGGCGCCGCGGCCGGCCGGTGAGCTGGTGGGACCTGCCGGTTCTCGGCCTTCTCATGGCGCTGTGCTCGCTCAGCACCGTCGTGCTGCTGCCGGCGGACGTCGCGGAAGGCGTGTTCCGCCGGACCGCCCTGGCCTTCCTCACCGGCATTCCCTTCGGCACGCTGGTGCTGGGCGGCCTGCTGCTGCGCGAGCAGCGCCACCGCGATTCCGAACGGCGGCTGGCGGAGAGCGAGGCACGCTACCGGCTGCTCGCCGACAACGTCACGGACATCATCGTGGTGATGCGGGCGGATGGCACGGTCGCCTACGTCTCCCCGTCCGTCCGCGAGATCCTGGGCTATGCGCCGGAGGCGGTGACCGGCCGGCCGCTGACGGCGCTGATCCATCCCGACGACCTGGAGACGGCGGCGCTGGCCTTCACCGGCATGGAGGCGGCCTCCGCCCCCATCACCATCACCGCGCGCATCCGCCATGCCGACGGCCATTTCGCCTGGGTCGAGGCCAGCATGCGGCCGGCGCTGGACACCGACGGCACCTTCACCATCGTCGGGGCCGCCCGCGACGTCACCGAGCGCAAGCGCTACGAGGACGAGCTGCAGGACGCCCGGTCCGACGCCGAGGCGGCCAACCGGGTGAAGTCGGAGTTCCTCGCGGCGATGAGCCACGAGATCCGCACCCCGCTGAACGGCGTGATCGGCTTCGCCGACCTGCTGCTCGGCACCGAACTGACGGCCGAGCAGCGCCAGTATGTCGCCCTGCAGCGCGAGGCCGGGCGCGGGCTGCTGGCGATCATCGGCGACATCCTGGACTATTCGAAGATCGAGGCGGGGCGGCTGGACCTCGACGAGCGCTCGTTCGACCTGCACCGGCTGATGCGCGACTGCCGCGACCTGATGAGCAACGCCGCCTCGCAGAAGGGGCTCCTGCTGCAGCTCGCCATCGGCAAGGCGGTGCCGCGCTACGTCCGCGGCGACGAGGCGCGCATCCGCCAGATCCTGCTGAACCTCGTCGGCAACGCCATCAAGTTCACCGGGCGCGGCTCGGTCCTCGTCTCGGTCGGGATGCTCGATCCGGGACCGGAGGACGGGACGGGTGGCGGCCAGGGCGTGACGCGCGTCCGCTTCTCGGTCAGCGACACCGGCCCCGGCATCCCGGTCGCCGACCGCGCCAGCCTGTTCCAGCGCTTCAGCCAGGGCGACCGGTCCACCACGCGGCGCTTCGGCGGCACGGGCCTGGGCCTGATCATCTCCAAGCAGCTGTCGGAGCTGATGGGCGGCCGGATCGGCTTCGAGAGCAGCGTGGGCATCGGCAGCACCTTCTGGTTCGAGCTGCCGCTGCCGCTGGCCGACGAGGTGCGGAGCGCCGCCAGCCCGGCGGGACCGCTACCGCGGCGCACCGGCCGGATCCTGCTGGCCGAGGACGTGCCGATGAACCAGATCGTCACCTCCTCCATCCTCTGCAAGGCCGGCCACACGGTGGAGGTGGTGGAGGACGGGCTGGCCGCCGTGGAAGCGGTGGAGAAGGGCGCCTTCGACCTCGTGCTGATGGACATGCAGATGCCGCGGATGGACGGGCTGCAGGCCACCACGACGATCCGTTCGCTGGCCGACGCCAGGAGCCGCATCCCGATCATCGCCCTGACCGCCAATGCCCTGGCCGAACAGCTCCAGCTCTGCATCGACGCCGGCATGAACGACCATGTGACCAAGCCGATCGAGCGCGAGGCCCTGCTGGCCGCGGTCGACCGCTGGCTGGGCAGCCGGGACGCCGGCGGCGAGGCGGCGGCCGAGGCCATTCCGCAGCCCGCCCCGGCGCCGGCCGAGCCGGTCCTGAACCGGTCGGTGCTCGACGCGCTGGCCGAGACGCTGGGCGACGAAGCGCTGCCCCGCTTCGTCGCCAGCACGCTGTCCGAGCTGACCAGCCGCGTCGAACGCATCCGCTCGGCCGGGGACCGGCAGAGCGCCGGCTTCGATGCCCACGCCATGGTCTCGCTGGCCGGCAATCTGGGACTGGTGGAACTTTCGCGCATCAGCCGCTCGCTGCAGCATGCCTGCGAGCAGGACCGGCCGGATGCTCCCGCGCTGACGCTCGAGATCCAGGCCGCCCTGCACCGGGCGATGACGGCGCTGGACGAGGCGCTGTCCCCCGCCGAACCCGCCCGGTGACGCGCCGGACGGCCGATCGGCTCAGCGATTGACGATCAGCCCGACCCCGGCGACCGCGATGGCCGCCCCGACCCAGGCGCCGAGCCCCGGCCGCTGCCGCGTCAACGCCCACAGCATCGGCAGGATCAGCACCGGGCTCATCGCCGACAGGGTGGCGACCACGCCGGCATTGCCGTAGCTGAGCGCGACCATGATCAGCGTGGCGCCCATGCCGACGCCGATGAAGCCGTTGACCGCCGTCAGCAGGGCGATGCGCGGCGTGAGGCTGCCGCCCGCCGCCATGCGCTCGCGGAACAGCAGGCCGAGGACCAGCATGGCGCCCGCGGCCGTGACGGTGCGGACCGCCGCCGCCGCGATGGGATGCACGCCCGTCGCCATCGCCGGCTTGGCGATGATCGAGCCGGTCGCCTGCCCCAGCGCCGCCACCAGGCAGACCGCCACGCCGGCCAGCAGGCTGCCCTGCACCGCCTCCCAGGCATGGCCGTTGCCGGACCGCAGGGCGACCGCCAGCATCACGCCCATGGTGACGAAGCCGATCCCCAGGACGGTCGTCGGCCCCAGCGTCTCGCCCAGCACCAGCCAGCCCAGCAGGGCGGTCAGCGGCGCGTTGGTGGCGTAGATCACGACATTGCGCCGCGGCCCCAGCCGGGACAGCGACCAGAAGAGCGCCAAGTCGCCCATCACGATGCCGGCCAGCGCCGAGGCGGCCAGACGCAGCGCCGCCTCCGCCTCCAGCGTGTGCCAGACGCCCATGACGCTGGCGGCGACCGTCAGCCCGGCGCCGACGATGGCGAGCCGCAGCCGGTTGAAGGCGAGCGACCCGATGGCCCGCACCGGCCCGATGGCGATCAGCCCGCCCGCCGCCCAGCAGAGCGCCGCCCCCAGCGCCGCGATATGAGCGGTCAGCATGGCCGCCGGCCCCGGCAGGACGACGGACGAAGCGACTCCGCACGGCGGGATGCAAGGACGGGCAGACAGGGGGGCACGGGTCGCCTACGCAGGGTTTCGGGGGCGGGAACGGGAGTTCGCGCCGGAAGATACAGGCGAGGCGTGAACAGACGAAGAACTTTAGCGCCCGAACAGCCGCAGGGCCGCCCTGCGTCCGGCCCATGGGCACGAAAAAAGGCGCCTTGCGGCGCCTTTCCTCCGGACCGGTCCTTCGCCCCTGCGGGGAAGGACCGGATATCCTGCCGGCCGGTTACTCGGCCTTCTTGGTCAGGTCCTCGCCGGTGGCCTGGTCGACCTGCTTCATCGACAGCTTGACCTTGCCGCGGTCGTCGAAGCCGATGACCTTGACCTTCACCTCGTCGCCCTGCTTGACGACGTCCGACACCTTGCCGACGCGCTGCTGCGCCAGCTCGGAGATGTGGACGAGGCCGTCGCGCGAGCCCAGGAAGTTCACGAAGGCGCCGAAATCGACGACCTTCACGACCTTGCCGGTATAGACCACGTTCAGTTCCGGCTCGGCGACGATGCCCTTGATCCAGTCGATGGCGGCGTCCGACTTCTTCTGGTCGACCGCCGACACCTTGACGGTGCCGTCGTCCTCGATGTCGATCTTGGCGCCGGTCTGCTCGACGATCTCGCGGATCACCTTGCCGCCGGAGCCGATCACGTCGCGGATCTTCTCCTTCGGGATGGTGATGACGGTGATGCGCGGGGCGTTCTCGTTGACACCCTCGCGGGCGCCGGTGAGGGCCTTCGCCATCTCGCCGAGGATGTGCAGGCGGCCGTCCTTGGCCTGGGCGAGCGCGATCTTCATGATCTCCTCGGTGATCGAGGTGATCTTGATGTCCATCTGCAGCGCCGTGACGCCCTTCTCGGTGCCGGCCACCTTGAAGTCCATGTCGCCCAGGTGATCCTCGTCACCCAGGATGTCCGACAGGACGGCGAAGCCGGTGTCTTCCTTGATCAGGCCCATGGCGATGCCGGCCACCGGACGGGGCAGCGGAGCGCCGGCGTCCATCAGCGACAGCGACGAGCCGCAGACCGTCGCCATCGAGGAGGAGCCGTTGGACTCCGTGACTTCCGACACCACGCGCAGCGTGTAGGGGAACTCTTCCTTCGACGGCAGCAGCGGGTGGATGGCGCGCCACGCCAGCTTCCCGTGGCCGATCTCGCGGCGGCCCGGCGAGCCCATGCGGCCGGCCTCGCCCACCGAGTAGGGCGGGAAGTTGTAGTGGAGCATGAAGTGCTCGCGGTACTCGCCTTCCAGCGCGTCGATGATCTGCTCGTCCTGGGTGGTGCCGAGCGTGGTGACCACCAGGGCCTGCGTCTCGCCGCGGGTGAACAGGGCGGAACCGTGGGCGCGCGGCAGCACGCCGACCTCGGACACGATCGGGCGGACGGTCTTGGTGTCACGGCCGTCGATGCGGCGGCCGGTCTTCAGCACCGCGCCGCGCAGGATGTCGGCCTCGAGCTCCTTGAACTCGGAGGCGATCGCCTGGGCCTCGAAGGACTCGGCCAGCGCCTCGACCGCCTTGGCCTTGGCGGCGCCGATCTTCTCGTAGCGGACCTGCTTCACCGTCTCGGTGTAGGCCGCCTCGACGTCGGCGCCGACGGTCTCGCGCAGCTTCGCCTTGAGGGCGGCGCGGTCGTAGGCCGGCTCCGGCAGGTCCCACGGCTCCTTGGCGCATTCCTCGGCGAGGTCGATGATCGCCTGGATGACCGGCTGGAAGTTCTTGTGGCCGAACATGACGGCGCCGAGCATGACCTCCTCGGTCAGCTCCTTGGCTTCCGACTCGACCATCAGCACGCCTTCGGTGGTGCCGGCGACGACGAGGTCGAGCGCCGAGCCCTCGATGGCGTCCATGGTCGGGTTCAGCACATACTCGCCGTCGACATAGCCGACGCGGGCGGCGCCGATCGGACCCAGGAAGGGGATGCCCGACAGGGTGAGGGCGGCCGAGGTGCCGACCATCGACACGATGTCCGCGTCGTTCTCCAGGTCGTGGCTCAGCACGGTGCAGATGACCTGGGTCTCGTTGCGGAAGCCGTCGGCGAAGAGCGGACGGATCGGCCGGTCGATCAGACGGCTGACCAGCGTCTCCTTCTCGGTCGGGCGGCCTTCACGCTTGAAGAAGCCGCCGGGGATCTTGCCCGCCGCGAAGGCCTTCTCCTGGTAGTTGACCGTCAGAGGGAAGAAATCGACGCCCGGCTTCGGCGACTTGGCGGCGACGGCCGTGCACAGGACGGTAGTCTCGCCATAGGTGACCAGAACGGCACCGTCGGCCTGACGGGCGATCCTGCCCGTCTCGAACGTCAGCTTGCGCCCGCCCCACTCGATTTCTTTACGGTAGACTTTGAACATGCTGCTTTTCCTTCCATCCGACACCCAAGACGGCCGGATTGCCGGCTTGGGCCGAGGCC
Organism: Azospirillum thermophilum; assembly: GCF_003130795.1. Classification (NCBI taxonomy): domain Bacteria; kingdom Pseudomonadati; phylum Pseudomonadota; class Alphaproteobacteria; order Rhodospirillales; family Azospirillaceae; genus Azospirillum; species Azospirillum thermophilum. The sequence continues at coordinate 337,899 of NZ_CP029353.1, read as the reverse complement.
ACCAGTCGTAAGACCTCGCAGAGAAACAGGCGGGAACCGGAGATGTCGGCCACCCGGTCCCTGCCCGCGTCCAGAACGGTCACCAGCCGCCCGTCCTCGCCTTGCGCCGCTGCGGCCACAGTCGCCGGGCCAAGCTTGAGCCCGCCGCTCCGCCCGACCAGCGGGCGCGGCGTCCATAGGCCCGCATGACCAGATCCATCATCAGGATCGTCGTACGTTCGAACACGGCTCCGGACATGCTGTCGAAATTATTCCTCAAATGAAATTGCAGTTCCGACGCCACGCCATCATCCACCGTATCGACGTCGACACCAATCAGGTCGAGTGCGACAATATAGGCATACCAACTGTTGGCGAAAGAAAGATGCACGGTGTCGGGAACATTTTTCTGCGCCAGGATAGGCTGTTCCCGCAGGATGTGCGCCACCATCAACGCAGCCTGCTTGGGCTTGTTGATCAGGCTGCTCTCAATATCATTGTCTTTCTTGAACCGGTCGACCGATTCGAAGTAACGAGTTGAAATGTACTCTAAATTTTTTATATTGAAATAGTATAACTCCCCAACATCCCCCGGCGATTGCGCACGCTCGTATTGAGATCCCGGCACACATATTGGGCAGTCGCCGCCAGAAGGTCACGGCGTTCCTCGATTTTCTCTGTGATGTCAGGGGCCGCAATATCCATACAGGCATCCGTGGGATGAGAAATAGGCGGACGGTGATTTCCACCGCCCGCCCTTTCCTACCGAAAAGCAGTCACTTCTTGGGCTCGCCGCAGCTTTCCTCGATGCGCTGGAAAACACGCTCCATGGCGGCCTTGTTATGGCGTCGGTTCACCTGATCGGCCTTCCGATATTCGGTAGCCGAGAACGGCGGTGAATTGTTCCGAATCTTCCAGTTGGGAAGGAGCTTCGAAAACCCCTCTATCCAACCGGTCCGCTGAGCAGATGCCATCGGACCCTCCATAAACCATGCGAATCAGGGAATCACACCCGATTCGCACGGGTCAACGCTTTTCGGAAACGCGTCAGCGACGCAGGCCCAGGCGCTCGATGAGCGCGGCGTAGCGGCCGTTGTCCTTCTTCTTCAGATAGTCGAGAAGACGACGGCGCTGGCCGACCATGACCAGCAGACCACGGCGGGAGTGGAAGTCCTTCTTGTGGCCCTGCAGGTGCTCGGTCAGGTTCCGGATGCGCTCCGACAGGATGGCGACCTGGACCTCGGGCGAGCCGGTGTCGTTGGTGCCGCGGGAATATTCCTTGATCAGTTCCTGCTTGCGCTCGGGCGTGATCGACATCGGGGTCTCCTAGGAATCAGAGGTTGAGAACACGCACCGGACGGACCTCCGCCCCCTCCACACGGGCCAGCGCCACCGGCCTGCCGGCGGACAGCGCAAGGACGATGGCGTCCTCTCCGAGAGATCCGCGCAGCGTATCGAGACGCTCGCGGTCCTGCCGGGTGAGGAGTGCCACCGTCTGACCGTGTTTCAGTCGGTGCGCTTCGGCGTCCGTCAGGGCCAGCGCCGGGATGTCGTCCAGCGCGGTCTCGATCGGAAGCAGAAGTCTTTCGACGGCCGCACCATGATCCAAGGCGGCCAGTTCGTCCAGGGAAATCGACCCGTCGAGCGTGAAAGGCCCGACACGCAGGCGGCGCAGCACGGTCACATGCCCGACCGTGCCCAGCATTTCCGCGAGGTCGCGGGCGAGCGAGCGGACATAGGTGCCCTTGCCGCAATCGACCTCGAACACGGCGTGGTCGGGGTCGGGGCGGTCCACCAGCTCCAGCCGGTCGATGCGCACGGTGCGGGGGGCGAGGTCCACCGCATCCCCCTCGCGGGCGATGTCGTAGGCGCGCTCGCCGTTGATCTTGATGGCGCAGAACTGCGGCGGGACCTGCGAGATCTCGCCGAGGAAGCCCGGCAGCGCCGCGCGGATCGCCTCGTCGGCCGGGCGGACGGCGGAGCGGTCGATCACCTCGCCCTCGCGGTCGTCGGTGGTGGTGCGCTCGCCCCAGCGGACGGTGAAGCTGTAGGTCTTCTCGCCGCCCATGGCATAGGAGACGGTCTTGGTCGCCTCGCCCAGCGCGATGGGCAGGACGCCGGTCGCGATGGGGTCGAGGGTGCCGCCGTGCCCCGCCTTCTCGGCGTTCAGCAGGCGGCGCACCCGCGACAGCGCCTGGGTGGAGGTCAGCCCCTCCGGCTTGTCGAGCACGACCCAGCCATGGATCGGCTCGCCCTTGCGCTTACGAGCCACGACGCTGCCCTTCCGCCGCGCCGGTGTCGTCGCTTCCGGAATCCTCGTTGCCGGCGTCCTCATCCTCCGCCTCGTCCCGGCGGTCATCCTCGTCGCCGCCGTCATGCGGGGCGAGGTCGCGGGCGACTTCCGGGCTGTGGAGGATGGTGTCGATGCGGTGCGCGTAGTCGAAGGAGGTGTCTCCCTCGAAGCCGATCGTCGGGGCATGGCGCAGGTTGATGGCGCGGGCGATCTGGCCGCGCAGGAAGGGCGCCGAGCGGCGCAGCGCCCGCAGCGCCTCGTCCATGTGCCCGCCGCCGAGTGGCGTGACGAAGGCGGTGGCGTTGCGCAGGTCGGGGCTGATGCGCACCTCCGTCACCGTGACGTTCAGCTCCGCCAGTTCCGGATCGTGGAAGTCGCCGCGCCGGAACAGGTCGGCCAGCGCGTGGCGGATTTCCTCGCCCACCCGCAGCTGCCGCTGGGACGGGGGCTTGCCGGCGGTCGATGCGCCGCGATGCTTGCTCGCCATGGTCTTCGTCTTTCTCGTCAAACTGCCGGTTCAGGACCAGAGCACCGGAACGTCGTACAGCGTCGCCATCCGGTCGGCCGTCACCAGGGTCATTCCGTCCGCCGTCGCCTGGGCGACCAGCATCCGGTCGAAGGGGTCGCGGTGGTGGAGGGGGAGCATCCCAAGCTGCGTGACATGGTGGACAGCCACCCCCAGCAGATCGAAACCGCTCGCCTCTATTAGGTCCGAAAGATTCGGCGGCAAGCGGAGCTTTCCAGTTCCCGCCTTGATCTGCAGTTCCCACAGCGTCACGATGCTGACGTAGACGGGGATGCTGCCGTCCATCAATAGGGTCAGCACCCCTTTCGGCAGGCGGTCCGGCGCTTCCAACGACCACAGAAGCGAGTGGGAGTCGAGGAGCACCCTCACGCCGGCTTGTCCTCCCAACCGTCCGGCCAGGGTTCGTCCGGCTCCAGGCCGTAGAACGCCTTCAGGAGATCGTCCGGCAAAGGGGCATCGAAGTCGTCCGCGATCCAGATCCGGCCCTTTGCCAAGCCAAGCTTGCGCTCCCGGTGGCTGGCGTCCCGACCCGTGGCATCTTCGACGGGAACCAGCCTCGCCGCCGGCACGCCGTCCCTGGTGAAGACGATCTCCTCGCCGCGCGAGGCCCGGTCCACCAGTTCGGCCAGATGGCCGTCGGCCTCGGACAGTGGGATGCGGTCCATGACGCCATCCTCCTGCGCATCAAAGCGAAACGCCCGCCCGGCCCCGGCAGGGAACCGGGGCGGGGCGGGCGGATCGTCGGCTTACAGCTCGCGGGCGACTTCCTCGATCTCGAAGGCTTCGATGATGTCGCCGGCCTGGATGTTGTCGTAGTTCTCGAAGGCCATGCCGCACTCGTAGCCTTCGCGGACTTCCTTGACCTCGTCCTTGAAGCGCTTGAGCGTCTTCAGCGTGCCCTCGTGGATCACGACGTTGTCGCGCAGCAGGCGGACGCCGGCACCGCGCTTGACCACCCCCTGGGTGACCATGCAGCCCGCCACCTTGCCGACCTTGGTGATGTTGAACACCTCGCGGATCTCGGCGTAGCCGATGAAGCGCTCGCGCAGGGTCGGCGAGAGCAGGCCGGTGAGCGCCGCCTTCACGTCGTCGATCACGTTGTAGATGATCGAGTAGTAGCGGATCTCCACGCCGTCGCGCTTGGCGAGGTCGCGGGCCTGCGGGTTGGCGCGGACGTTGAAGCCGATGATCATCGCGTTGGACGCGTTGGCCAGCGTGATGTCCGACTCGTTGATCGCACCCACCGAGTTGTGCAGGACGCGGACCTTGACCTCGGTGCTCTCGGCCGTGAGCTTCTCCAGCGAGCTGGCGATGGCCTCGATCGAGCCCTGCACGTCGCCCTTGATGACGACCGGCAGTTCCTTGGCCTCGCCGGCCTGGATGCGGCTGAACATGTCCTGCAGCGAGCCGCGCGCGGTCGCCGCGTTGGCGGCCTCGCGCTTCTTGCGCTGGCGGAACTCGGCGATCTCGCGGGCGCGGGCCTCGCTCTCCACCACGGTGAAGTCGTCGCCGGCCATCGGGGTGCCGTTGAGACCCAGCACCTCGACCGGGACGGCCGGACCGGCCACCTCGACGTTCTGGCCGCGGTCGTTGATGAGGGCGCGGACGCGGCCCCACTCCGACCCGGTGACGAACACGTCGCCGACCTTCAGCGTGCCGCGCTGGACCAGGACGGTGGCGACCGAGCCGCGGCCGCGCTCCAGCTTGGCCTCGATCACGACGCCCTCTGCGGCGCGGTTCGGGTTGGCGCGCAGCTCGAGGATTTCCGCCTGCAGGAGGATGGCCTCCTCCAGCTTGTGCAGGTTGCGCTTGCCCTTGGCCGACACCTCGACGTCGAGCACGTCGCCGCCCATCTCCTCGACCACCAGCTCGTGCTGCAGCAGCTCCTGGCGGACCCGCTCGGGCTTCGCGTCGGGCAGGTCGATCTTGTTGATGGCGACGATGATCGGCACGTTGGCCGCCTTGGCGTGGCGGATGGCCTCGACCGTCTGCGGCATGACGCCGTCGTTGGCGGCGACCACCAGCACGACCACGTCGGTGACGTTGGCGCCGCGGGCACGCATCTCGGTGAAGGCGGCGTGGCCCGGCGTGTCGATGAAGGTGATCTTCGCACCCGACTCGAGCTGCACCTGATAGGCGCCGATGTGCTGCGTGATGCCGCCGGCCTCGCCCGACACCACGTCGGTCTGGCGCAGCGCGTCGAGCAGCGAGGTCTTGCCGTGGTCGACGTGGCCCATGATCGTGACGACCGGGGGCCGGGCGACCAGCAGCTCCGGCACGTCCTCGTCGCCGCGCAGGCCCACCTCGACGTCGGCCTCGGACACGCGGCGGACGCGGTGGCCGAACTCGGCCACGACCAGTTCCGCCGTATCGGCGTCGATGGTCTGGTTGATGGTCGCCATCACGCCCATGCGCATCAGCGACTTGATCACGTCGGCGCCGCGCTCCGCCATGCGGTTCGCGAGCTCCTGCACGGTGATCACTTCCGGCAGGACGACATCTCGGGTCACTTTCTGAACCTCCTGGCGGCTCATCTGACGGAGCCGCTCACGCTCGCGGGCCCGGCGGACGGCGGCCAGCGAGCGGGTGCGCTCGCCGCCTTCGTCGCTCAGCGCCTGCGAGACGGTCAGCTTGGAGCTCTTGCGGCGGTCGGCGCCCGGACCCTTGCGGGCCGGAGCGGCCGGAGCCTTGGCAGCACCCTTGCCGGCCTTGCCGCGGGAGCGGTCGTCCTCCTCGTCGTCGGCGCGCGGCGGAGCGACGCCGCCGACCGGGGGACGGGCGGGAGCCTCGGCGGCCGGACGGGCCGCACCGGCGGCCGGACGGGCACCGGGAGCCGCGGGACGGGCGGCGGCACCGCCGCGGGCGGCAGGCTCGGCCTCCTTGCGCTTGGCCTCCTCGGCCTCCTTGCGCTTGGCCTCTTCCTCCTGGCGGCGGCGCTCGGCCTCCTCGGCCTCCTTGCGCTCCTCCTCCTGGATGCGGCGCAGCTCTTCCAGCTCACGCTTGCGCAGGGTCTCGGCGTCGAGGAACTCGGGCTCCTCCTCGACCTCCGGCTCCGCCTCGACGACGGCGTCCTGCTCGGCCTGGAGGGCGGCCACCGCCTCGGCCTCGGCCTCGCGGATCGCCTCCTCCTCGGCCTCGATCCGGCGCTGTTCCTCGTCGCGCACCGCCCCCTGGAGGGCGCGCAGGCGGGCCTCGCGCTCCTCGCGGGTCAGCTGGCGCACGGCTCCGCCGGAACCGCCGCGCGGACGCTGGCCGGGAACGCCGCGGATCGGGATGCCCTGGGCGGCCTGACGGGCGGCGGCGCCGCCGTCGGCCACGCCGGGCACCGAGCCCTTCTCGACGTGACGCTTACGCTTGACCTCCACGGTCACCGCCTTTGACCGGCCATGGGAGAAGCTCTGCCGGACCTGGGTCTCGACCGGCTTCTTCAACTCCAGCTTGCCCTTGGTGGAGCCGGAGAGGTGCAAGACTTTCTTCTGGTCCTGGTCGTTGCTGTCGGTCATCGGTTCCCGAATGGTCAGACGTTACATTCCCGACCGGCCGGCATCGTCGCCGGTGGCCAAGCCCTTCAATCCCTTCAGCCGCCCCGCGTCGCGGGCCAGCCGTTTCGCCAGACGCCCGCGCGCCACGACGGCGTGCACGGCGTGATCGCGCCCCAACGCGGCGGCGAGCACCGCCGAGTCGAAGAGATCGATCACCGGCAGGTCGGGCGCGAGCGCCGTGACCTTGCCACGCTGGTCCAGCGATCCGTCCGCGGCCTCGACCAGCAGGGCCGGGGGTACCCCCGTCCGGCCGACCTGGTTGTTCCGCAGCGACTCGCGCACCTTCTCATACCCTGCCAGAGCCTGCCCGGCGCGCCGGGCGAGGCCCAGCGCATCCAGACATTGCCGCTCCAGCAGCCTCTCCAGCCGCTCCCCCAGGTCGTCCGGCACGCGCACGGCGCGCCGGGCGGCCTTGGAGAACAGCGACTTCGCCATGGCTTTCGCCAGGGCGGGCCTGTCGGCCGACAGCCAGAGGCCGCGGCCGGGAAGCGTCTCTTCCAGATCCGGCACCAGCTCCCCGTCGGGGGAGACGGCGAAACGGATCATGCCGTCCTTGGGCTGCACCGCGCCGGTGGCGACACAGCGGCGCAGCGGCCCCTTTTCCTCGTCCGCCGGCAGCGGAGTCGAATCCGGTTCCACCGGTTCCATCGCGTCGTCCAGCCCAGTCATCCTTGCCGTGGGAGACCCGTACCCCAGGGATTTACACCCGAGGTCCGGGCCACGCCAGCCCAACTCTCACAGACCAGTCCCGCGGCACCGTTTCCGGCCCCGCGGGCTGGGTCGCATCACGCCGCCGGCCCGTCCGTGGGCGCCGCCGGGGCCGCAGCCCCCTCGCCACCCTCTTCGCCGAACCAGTGGGCGCGCGCCGCCATGATGACGTCGTTCGCCGACTCCTCGGTCAGGGCATCCTTGCCGAGGATCTCGCGCAGCTCGTCGCCCGACAGGTCGGCGAGGTCGTCCAGCGTCTTCACGCCGTTCTCGCCCAGCTTGACGAGCTGGGTCGGGGTAAAGTCGGCGAGGTCGGCGATGGCGTCCTCGACCCCCAGCGCCTTGCGCTTCTCGGTCATGCGGACGTCCTGCTCCTCGAGGAAGTTCAGGGCGCGCTGCTTCAGCTCCTCCGCCACGTCGGTGTCGAAGCCCTCGATCTCCGCCAGCTCGTCGGTGTCGACGAAGGCGATTTCCTCGACCGAGGTGAAGCCCTCCGCCACCAGCAGGTGGGCAATGACGTCGTCGACGTCCAGGGCTTCCATGAAGAGACCGGAGCGCGAGCGGAATTCCTCGGAGCGGCGCTCCGACTCCTCCTGCTCGGTCAGGATGTCGATGTCCCAGCCGGTCAGCATCGAGGCGAGGCGGACATTCTGGCCGCGGCGGCCGATCGCCAGCGAAAGCTGGTCGTCGGGCACCACCACCTCGATGCGCTTGTTCTCGTCGTCGAGCACGACCTTGGCGACCTCGGCCGGGGCGAGCGCGTTGACCACGAAGGTCGCCGGATCGTTCGCCCACGGGATGATGTCGATCTTCTCGCCCTGCAGCTCGCCGACCACCGCCTGGACGCGGCTGCCGCGCATGCCGACGCAGGCGCCGACCGGATCGATCGAGCTGTCCTTCGACAGCACGGCGATCTTGGCGCGCGAGCCGGGATCGCGGGCGACGGCGCGGATCTCGATGATGCCGTCGTAGATCTCCGGCACCTCCTGCTCGAACAGCTTCGCCATGAACATGGGATGCGTGCGGGACAGGAAGATCTGCGGGCCGCGCGGCTCCTCGCGGACGTCGAAGATGTAGGCGCGGACGCGGTCGCCGTTCTTGAAGTGCTCGCGCGGCAGCAGCTCGTCGCGGCGCAGGATGGCCTCGGCCCGGCCGAGGTCGACCGTGACGTTGCCGTACTCGACGCGCTTGACGAGGCCGTTGACGATCTCGCCGACGCGGTCCTTGTACTCGTTGAACTGGCGGCGGCGCTCGGCGTCGCGCACCTTCTGGACGATGACCTGCTTGGCGGTCTGCGCGGCGATGCGGCCGAAGTCGATCGGCGGCAGCGGGTCGACCAGGAAGTCGCCGACCTGGATGTCGGGCTTGCGGCGCTTGGCATAGGCCAGCGTCACCTGGGTCGCCTCGTTCTCCACCGTCTCCACCACCTCCAGGTAGCGGTTCAGGTGGATGTCGCCGGTCTTGCGGTCGATGCGCGCGCGGATGTCGTGCTCGTGGCCGTACTTCGAGCGTCCAGCCTTCTGAATCGCCTGCTCCATCGCATCCAGGACCTCGTCCCGGTCGATGTTCTTTTCGCGGGCGACCGCGTCAGCGACTTGCAGCAGTTCCATCCGTCACACTTCCTGGATCGGCATTAGGTCTCGGGAGAGGCGCTCTTGAGGCCCGCCGGGACGACGTCAGCCCTGGCCCTGGCTGGCGCGGATCAGGTCGTCCGTCAGAACCAGCTTGGCGCGCAGGATGTTGTCGAATTCCAGCTTGGCGGCTCCCTGTTCGGTATCGATGCACACGAGGTTGTCCTCGACGCCCTTCAGTATGCCCTTGAAGCGTTTGCGCCCGTCGACGGCGACGCGGCTTTCCAGCTTCGCTTCGAAGCCGGCGAACCGCTCGTAGTCCTTCAGGCGCGTCAGCGGCCGGTCGATGCCGGGCGAGCTGACTTCCAGCGTGTAGGCGGCCTTGATCGGATCCTCGACGTCCAGCACCGCGGAGACCGAGCGGCTGATGTCCGCGCAGTCCTCCACCGTCATCGGTGCGCCGTCGGTGCGTTCGGCCATGATCTGCAGAACCGCGCTCTTGCTACCGGACAGCTGCACCCGCACGACCTCGTAGCCCAAGCCCTCGACCGTCGGAGTGATGATCTGTTCGATGCGTTCGACTGCGTCCATTCCACCTGACCTGTTCCAGCGGCCGGATTCGGACCGGCCCGCAGGATTCCACACGCTGATAAAAAAATAAGTGGGCCAAGGCCCACCCGCAAAGCGTCCCGACGGCCCAGTTTCCCGGGCCGCCGATCCGTATGGGTTCTTGCAGTCGAATATAGTCGGGATTCGATTTGCTGCAAGCGGAATCCGGTTGTGGCCGGGCCATCCTGCGACAGCATCGATGGATCTACCGTCTCTATCCGTCGGCAAGCGCCCGGACGTCCGGACGTACCGCCGCGTGCCGGAGGAAGGAATGCCGCTGCGCTCACCTCGGGCTGTCGTCCATCGGGGACCGATCCGATGGAGACGATACCTCCTATTCTGCTTTCTTACCGCGCCTTGCGGACGAAGCGCAGGAAGACCGGCTTGCGGCCGGCGGCGATCGCCTTTTCCTCGTAGCGGGTCGGCGGCCAGTCGGACGGGCGGACGCGCCAGTCGGATGGACCGCGGGCGGTCCACTCGAAGTTCGGGTCCTTCACCGTATGCTCCAGCATCCAGCGCACCAGCCCCATGTCGTCGCTGGCCAGCCGCAGCTCGGCCCCGTCCTTCAGCACGCGGGCCAGCCGCGGCAGGTTCTCGGGGCCGATGAAGCGGCGCTCCCAATGGCGCTTCTTCGGCCAGGGATCGGCGAACAGCACGAAGGCGCGGCCGATCGACGCGTCCGGCAGGGCGTCGAGCAGCGGCCGGGCATCGTCCGGCAGGACGCGGACCGTATCCTGCAGTCCGGCCTTCTCCACCATCGCCAGCAGCCCGGCGACGCCGTTGACGAAGGGCTCCGCCCCGATCAGCCCGATGTCGGGGTTGTGCTCCGCCTGCCAGGCGAGGTGATGGCCGCTGCCGAATCCGACTTCCAGCCAGACGTCGCGGACCGGTCGGCCGAACAGGGCGGCCGGCTGGTCGATGCGGTCACCGGGCCCGGGCACCGGCAGGGCGATCGACGGCAGCAGCGTGTCGATCAGCGAGGACTTGTACTTGCGCAGCGGGCGGCCCTTCCGGCGGCCGTAGAGGCGGCCGGAGGAGCTGGTGGCGGAGCCGGAATGGTCGTCGGTCATCGGAGGAAAAGGCCGTAGGAAAACAGGTTCCGGAAACGAGTGCAGGGGCCGCAAGGCCCCTGCATGGTCTGGTCGACGGTGGCTGCGCTTAGAAGAAGGCGGCGCGCAGGTCGTTGACGAGGTCGGTCCTCTCCCAGGAGAAGCCGCCGTCCGCCTCCGGCTCGCGGCCGAAATGGCCATAGGCCGCGGTGCGGGCATAGATCGGCTTGTTCAGCCCGAGATGCGTGCGGATGCCGCGCGGGCTGAGGTCGACGAGCTGCTGCAGGACCTGCGACAGGCGATCCTCGTCAACCTTGCCGGTGCCGTGGGTGTCGACATAGACCGACAGCGGCTTCGACACGCCGATGGCGTAGGACACCTGGATGGTGCACTTGTCGGCCAAGCCGGCGGCGACGACGTTCTTCGCCAGATAGCGGGCGGCGTAGGCGGCCGAGCGGTCGACCTTGGTCGGGTCCTTGCCCGAGAAGGCGCCGCCGCCGTGCGGGCGGCACCGCCGTAGGTGTCGACGATGATCTTGCGGCCGGTCAGGCCGGCGTCGCCGTCCGGGCCGCCGATGACGAAGCGGCCGGTCGGGTTGACGTAGAAGCTCTCCTCGTCGCACATCCAGCCGGCCGGCAGCACGTTCAGGACGTGCGGGCGCACGATCTCGCGCACCTCCTCCTGGCTCAGCCCATCGGCATGCTGGGTCGAGACGACGATCGCGGTGGCGCGCACCGGCTTGCCGTTCTCATACTGCAGCGTGACCTGGCTCTTGGCGTCGGGGCCGAGCTGCGGGGCGGCTCCCGAGTGGCGCGCCTCGGCCAGCGACTTCAGGATGGCGTGGGAATAGTAGATCGGCGCCGGCATCAGCGCCGGCGTCTCGTTGCAGGCATAGCCGAACATGATGCCCTGGTCGCCGGCACCCTCGTCCTTGTTCCCCGCGGCATCGACGCCGACCGCGATGTCGGCGGACTGGGAATGGACGAAGCACTTGACGTCCATCTTCTCCCAGTGAAAACCGTCCTGCTCGTAGCCGATGTCCTTCACCGCCGCGCGGGCGACCTCGACCAACAGGTCCGGGGTGATGGAGGACGGACCGCGCACCTCGCCGGCGAGGACGACCTGATTGGTCGTGGCCAGCGTCTCCACCGCCACGCGGGCGTAGGGGTCGTGCGAGAGGTACAAATCGACGATGGCATCGGAGATGCGGTCGCAAACCTTGTCCGGATGGCCTTCGGACACGGACTCGCTGGTGAAGACGTAGTTGAGCTTGGCCACGGCAACCTCGGATATATGCGGTGCGCTATTTCACAAGTCAAAATGACAGATCGGTACAGCGCCCGCTCGACACCGATCCAAGTCGTATTTGACAAGGTTTTCCCACCGGGTCAAGCGGACTCCCGGCCGCGCCGGGTATCAAAAATGCCGCTGTCTATCCGTGGAGGCTGCATCCGAATGGGGGGCGCGGCCGTGAATCGCAACCCCCCGTTCGGCCAGCATCACTCGGCGCTTTCCGCCGTCGCGGCGTTGGCAACCGCCTTGGTCAGTTCGAACAGGCGCTTGCGCACGGACGGGTCGTTGATCCGGTAGTAGGCGCGCACCAGTTCCAGCGTCTCGCGCTTGGCCATCGGATCCGGCTCGTAGGCGCCGGCGCTCCGCTCCTCGGCGCCCTCGCCGCCGTCCTCGTCATCGACCGGAGCCGAGGCGGCGTCCGCCGGCATGTCGTCGAAGAAGAAGGAGACCGGAACGTCCAGCACGCGGCTGAGGTCGAACAGGCGCGACGCGCCGATCCGGTTGGCGCCGCGCTCGTACTTCTGGACCTGCTGGAAGGTCAGGCCGATCGCCTCGCCCAGCTTCTCCTGGCTCATGCCGAGGAGGGTGCGGCGCAGGCGGACGCGCGATCCGACATGCACGTCGATGGGGTTCGGCTTCCCGGTCTTCGGGCGGCCGGCGGACGCGCGACGGCCGCGCGGCGCTCCTGCGGTTGCTGTAGCTGGCATCTCAACTGTCCCTGTTAGAGTTGTGAATCTTTAATACGACATATCCGGGTATGCAGTCAAGCCTGCGCTCCTCGCGCTCTTTGCGGGTACTGCGCATTGTCCGGCAGTTGCATCAACGCCCGTTGCGAGCGCGCAAACCGGCAAGAAAACAACCCGCCAGCAATAGAGCGAAAGTCGTATCTCCAATGCGGCCGAACAGCGTCACCCCGGCTGGCGCTTTCGGCAAGTCCGCATCGACAAAACCCCGCTCGCCCAACCCAAGCAATGCTGTCACACGTCCATAGGCGTCCACCACCCCGGAAATACCCGTATTGGCAACCCTGACCAGCGGCCGCCCTTCCTCAACCGCGCGCAACCTCACGATCGCGAAGTGTTGATGGGGTCCTGCGGTCTCGCCGTACCACGCATCGTTGGTCAGGTTCAGCAACCAATCCGGCCTATGACCGGTATCCAAAACCGCAGAAGGAAAGATTCCCTCGTAGCAGATCAACGGACTGACCGGCGGCAGGCCCTTCAGATCCAGGGTCACCGGCCCCGGGCCGGCAGAGAATTCGGCTCCGTTTCCGGCGATCGCGCCGACCGGCAGCCAGCGCCGCAGCGGCATGTATTCTCCGAAGGGCACCAGGTGGAACTTGTCGAAACTGCCGTCGATCGCGCCGCTGCCATCAATGGCGATCATACTATTGTAGTACCGCCGTTCCCCTCCCGCATCGAGGGTGGTGCGGGGCGCGCCGGTGATGACCAGCCCGCCCGGCGGCGCCACGGACCCGAGGACCTGCCGCAGCCGCGCATCCTGGTCGATGAAGAAGGGAACCGCCGTTTCCGGCCAGATGACGTGGGTGACCGGCTGCGCCGGCCGGGCGGACGAAGACTGCGACGGCTGGGCCGCCGAAAGCTGGAGATGCTGCTGGACATTGCGCTCGCGCTCGCCCGATGCCCATTTCAGGCGCTGGTCGATGGCCGCCTGGACCAGCCGCAGCCGCACGCCCGGCACGGTTTCGGCCGACGCCCCGGCGAGACGCCAGGCGCCCCACAGGCCGAGTGCGACAAAAAGCGTCAGGCCGGCGGCGACGGCGGCGGCTCCGCGTGCGCGCGGCACCAGCGGATCGGCCAGCACCGCCGGCAGCGCCGCGACCAGCGCGGTCAGCAGCCCCAGCCCATAGACGCCGAACAGGGAGACGCTCTGCAGGACCGGCAGCACGCCGTCCCACGAATAGCCGATCAGGTTCCAGGGGAAGCCGGTGAAGACGTGGCCGCGCAGCCACTCGAACAGGCCCCAGCAGGCTGCGAACAGCAGCGGCCTCCCCAGCCCCTGCGCCATGCCGCGGCTGCGCAGCCGATGGAACAGCCAGACGGCGCCGCCGCTGAACATCGCCATCAGCACCGGAAGCCCGGCGGCCGACAGCGGCAGCGCCCACCAGAAGCGCCCGATGTCGGTGAACAGCGCGGCGCTGACCCAGTAGAGGCCGAGGAGATGGTGGCCGAACCCGAAGACCCAGCCCGTGGCGAAGGCCCCCCGCCCCGTCCGCACCCCGTCGAGCAGCCAGAGCAGCCCCGGGAAGGCGATCAGCAGCAGCGGAACCGCATCGGCCGGCGGCAGGGCGAAGGTGGCGAGCCCGCCCAGCGCCGCCGCGACGGCGAGCCGGCGCCAGCCGGACAAGGCGGCAAGCCGGGCCGACAGGCGGCCGAACAGGGGGGCGGGAACAGACATCGTCTCGCTGGCGGACAAGGAGAATCACTCCCGACGGGCACGCGCGAACGGCGCCGCCCATAGGTGGGACGGCGGCGACAGCGCGCAAGTTGTTATCGCGCAGGAAGGTTGCGCCCGGGTTTAGGTTTCGCCGGCCGGTCGCAGGATCAGCCGGTTTCGGCGAGGACCGTGCTGGAGGCCGGCGCGTTGCGGATGCGGACCCGCTTCAGCCGGCGGGAATCGGCATCGACCACCTCGAACTCGACCCCCGAGGGGTGGACCAGATGCTCGCCCCGGCCCGGCACGCGGCCGGCGAGCGAGACCACGAGGCCGCCCAGCGTGTCGATGTCCTCCCGCTCCTCCTCGGTCAGGACGGGGCCGACGCGCTCCTCGAAATCCTCGATGGACAGGCGGGCGTCGGCGATCAGGCTGCCGTCGGGACGCTCGACCAGCCGCGGGGCCGCGTCCTCGTCGTGCTCGTCCTCGATCTCGCCGACGATCTCCTCCACCAGATCCTCGATGGTGACGAGGCCGTCGATGCCGCCGAACTCGTCGACGACCAGGGCGAGGTGGCGGCGGTTCTGCCGCATCTCCACCAGCAGGTCGAGCACCGGGCGCGAGGGGGCGACGATCATCACGTCGCGCACGATGTCCTTCAGCTCGCCGCCGGTCGCGCCGGGAGGCCGCCGGCCGGCGACCAGCGACAGCGCGTCCTTGATGTGGATCATGCCGACGACGTCGTCGAGCGTCTCGCGGAAGACCGGCAGGCGCGAATGCCCCTCCTCGGCCAGCCGCTGCACCAGGTCGGGCAGGGGGGTGTCGATGTCGACCGCGACGATGTCGGCGCGGGGGACCATCACGTCGGACACGTGGCGGCCGCGGAGCTTGAGGATGTTGGTGAGGAGCGCCCGCTCGCCGGCGCCCAGCGATGCCTCCTCGTCGTCCAGGTCTTCGATCAGTTCCTGGATCGACGCACGCAGCGACGTATCGCCGCGCCCTCCCCAGACGGTGCGGAGCCAGCCTTTGAACAGGTGGCCCAGGGAACTGTGGTCTTCGGCCCCGTCTTCACGGGGCGTGCGACTGTCGGAGGTCTCGCTCATCGGTCCGGTGGTTCGTCGTGGTTCGGTACCCCGCCGGTCTCGCCGACATCCGTTTCGCTGACGTCGGCATCGATTCCGCCGGGGGATCGGTGTGCGGCGTAAGGATCGGCGATGCCGAGGGTGGCGAGGATCCGGGTTTCCAGATCCTCCATCTCCTCGGCCTCGTCGTCCGTCTCGTGATCATACCCGAGCAGGTGCAGAACGCCATGCACCACAAGGTGGGTCATATGGTCGGCCGGCGACTTGCCCTGTTCGGCAGCCTCGCGCCCGACGGTCTCGAAGGCGAGGATGACGTCGCCCAGCATCAGCGGCGCGCCCTCGGCCTCCGGCTCCTCCGCCTCGGTCAGGGCGAAGGACAGGACGTTGGTCGGCCGGTCCTTGCCGCGATAGTCGCGGTTGAGCTGGTGGACCAGCGCGTCGTCGGCCAGCACGACCGACAGCTCGGCCGGGCCTTCCTCCTCGTCCCAGGCGGCGGCCAGCGCCGCCAGCGCGGCGCGCTCCGCCTGCCAGTCCGCGTCCTCCGGCCAGTCGCCGGCCTCGCGCGTCACCGAGACGTCGACGGTCATCACGGCGTGCCCTCCACCTCGGGGTCGTCAGCGGCGGCGGGGGCGGCCGGTTCCGGACGCTGGCTGCGGGGGGCCTTGGCGCGGGCGTCGGCCGCGTCGTAGGCGCGGATGATGCGGGCGACCATCGGGTGGCGGACCACGTCGGCGTCGGTGAAGTGGACGAAGCGCACGCCCTCCACCCCGCGCAGGATGTCCAGCGCGTCGCGCAGGCCCGACCGGGTGCCCGAGGGCAGGTCGATCTGCGAGATGTCGCCGGTGACCGCCATGCGCCCGCCCTCGCCGAGGCGGGTCAGGAACATCTTCATCTGCATCGGCGTGGTGTTCTGCGCCTCGTCCAGGATGACGAAGGCGTTGGCCAGCGTGCGGCCGCGCATGAAGGCGAGCGGCGCGATCTCGATCTCGCCGGACTCCAGCCGCTTCTTCACCTGCTCGGCCGGCAGCATGTCGTGCAGCGCGTCGTAGAGCGGGCGCAGGTAAGGATCGACCTTCTCCTTCAGGTCGCCGGGCAGGAAGCCCAGCCGCTCGCCCGCCTCGACCGCCGGGCGCGACAGCACGATGCGGTCGACCTGGCCGCTGGTCAGCAGGGCCACGGCCTGCGCCACCGCCAGATAGGTCTTGCCGGTGCCGGCCGGCCCCAGCCCGAACACCAGCTCGCTTTCCGCCAGCGCCTGGAGATAGGCGGCCTGGGTCGGCGAGCGCGGGGTGATCGGCCCGCGGCGGCGGGTGCGCAGCGCGATCTCCGCCCGGGTGATGGTGGCGAGGTTCTGGCCGCGCGCCTCCTCCCCGCCGTCGGCCGTCGCCATGCGCACCGCGGCGTCCACCTCGGCGGCGCCGACGGGCATGTTGCGCTTCAGCCGCTCGTAGAGCGCGTCGAGCGCCGACCGGGCGGCCTCCGCCGAGTCGGCGGGGCCGGAGACGGTCAGGACGTTGCCGCGGGAGATCAGCGAAACGCCGAGCTGGTTCTCGATGCGCGCAAGGTGGCGGTCATGCTCACCATACAGCATCGGCAGGAGCCGGTTGTCGTCGAACTGCAGATCGATGCGCCGGTCCGACAGGCCGTTCAAGCGGTCGCCTCCACGGGTTGGACGCCGGTCATGCCCTGCCGGCCGCTGCGGTACTCGCCGGTGACCACGCTGCCGGACAGGCTGTTGGGATGCGCCGCGTCGACCCGCACCTCCACGATCTCTCCCAACAGCCGGGAACCGGCTTCGGCATGGACCGACTGCATATAAGGGCTGCGGCCGAGAAGCTGGCCGTCATGCTTGCCCCTGCGGTCGAACAGGACCGGCACCGTCCGGCCGACGAAGCCGTGGTTGAAGGCCTGCTGCTGGGCGTTGAGAAGCTGCTGCAGGGCGGCCAGCCGGGCATCCTTCACCTCTTCCGGAATCTGGCGGTCGTCCACCGAGGCCGGGGTGCCGGGGCGCGGGCTGTACTTGAAGGAATAGGCCTGGGCATAGCCGACGTCGGTGACCAGCCGCAGCGTCTCGGCGAAGTCGGCGTCGCTCTCGCCGGGGAACCCGACGATGAAGTCGCCGGACATGGCGAGGTCCGGGCGGGCGGCGCGCAGCCGGTCGATGATGCGGCGGTAGTCGTCGGCGGTGTGCTTGCGGTTCATCGCCGCCAGCACCCGGTCGGAGCCGGACTGGATCGGCAGATGCAGGTAGGGCATCAGCGCCGGCACCTCGGCATGGGCGCGGATCAGGTCGTCGTCCATGTCGCGGGGTGCGAGGTGGTGTAGCGGATGCGCTCCAGCCCGTCGATCTCCGCCAGTTCGCGGACCAGCCGGCCGAGGCCCCAGGTGGCGCCGTCCGGCCCGTCGCCGTGCCAGGCGTTGACGTTCTGGCCGAGCAGGTTGATCTCGCGCGTGCCGGCCGCGACGAGACGCCGCGCCTCCGCCAGGATCTGGTCGGCCGGGCGCGAGAACTCCGCCCCGCGGGTGTAGGGGACCACGCAGAAGGTGCAGAACTTGTCGCAGCCCTCCTGCACCGCGAGGAAGGCGCTGACGCCCTGCGACGACGCCTCCTCCGGCAGGAAGTCGAACTTGGATTCGGCCGGGAAATCGGTGTTCAGCACGCTGCCGGCGGCACGGCTGGCCTTGGCCACCATCTCCGGCAGGGTGTGGTAGGTCTGCGGGCCGAAGACCATGTCGACGAAGGGCGCGCGGGCGACGATCTCCTCGCCCTCCGCCTGGGCGACGCAGCCGGCGACCGCCAGGATCATGCGGCCGTCGCCGGCCGTTTCCTTGCGGTCCTTCATCTGGCGCAGACGGCCCAGCTCCGAGAACACCTTCTCGGATGCCTTCTCGCGGATGTGGCAGGTGTTGAGGATCACCATGTCGGCGCCGTCCGGATCGTCCACCGGCCGGTAACCCAGGGGTGCCAGGACGTCCGCCATCCGGGCGGAGTCGTAGACATTCATCTGGCAGCCCCAGGTCTTGATGAACAGCTTCTTGCTCAACCCTTTCCCTTCCGCACAAATACGAAAAGGCGCGCCGAATCGGTAACCCGCGGCGCGCGATCCGCCGAACCCCGGCGTCGCCTTCCGCCATATGGTAGCACGGGGCGGCGGATTCGAGTCAATCGGGCTGCACGGCAGCTCTTGCCCGCCTCCGACACCCGTCCGACAGCCACACGTTGCCGCGGCTGCCGCAATCAGGTTGCTGCCGCGCCAATCAAGTACTGTCGCACGCATCATGGCGCCATGGAAGTTCACCTTTAAATTCCATAGCAATATGCTCAGGTAAATTTCATGCTCCCATTGTCGCATTGACATCGAGTTTTTAGAGGTAGCCAAATATTGGCCTGCCATTTCTCTTGGCAGTTTTCAATGAGAACAAGTCTCAAGCCAACCTGAATAGGATATGCATAAAATGCTGAAACATGCGCTCGCGGCGTTTGCTGCGGCGACGCTGCTTGCCGGCGTCGCCTCGGCGGAGGATCCGTCAAAGCTGGCCCTGCCCGGCGACATCACGGTCGAACAGGCCCAGAAGGTGGTCAAGGCGGCGGAAGCGAAGGCCAGGCAGCAGGAAACGCTGATGAACATCGCGGTGGTCGATGCCGGCGGCAACCTGAAGGCCTTCAGCCGCATGGACGGCGCCTTCCTCGGCAGCATCGACATCTCGATCCGCAAGGCGAAGACGGCCCGGCTGTTCAACATGTCGTCCAAGGATCTGGGTGATCTCGCCAAGCCCGGCCAGCCGCTCTACGGCATCGAGGTGACCAACGGCGGTCTCGCCATCTTCGGCGGCGGCGAGCTGATCCGGGACAAGGCCGGCACGATCATCGGCGCGGTCGGCGTCAGCGGCAGTTCGGTCGAGAACGACATGGCGGTGGCGAAGGCCGGAGCCGGCGGTCTTTGAGAAGAGGTCGGATCAGGCGCGGCGCCGTCGCTCATGTCCGGCGGCGCCGGCCGCCCTGCATCCTCCTCTGCTCACCCCTTCAATGGGCGCCCTGGTCGGCCGGCACCGCGTCGCCGGGCAGGGGATCGGGGTGGCGGCCGGAGACGGCATGGGCGACGCCCTGGGCGACGGCCCGCTGGCAGTGGTCGGCCAGCGCCTTGCGACTCGGGAAATCCTCGATGGTCACCGGCGGGTGGAACTCCACCTCCACCGTCATGCCGCCCAGCTTGACGACCTGCCAGAGGTGCGGGGCGAGGTCCATGTCGCCGTACCAGGCGTAGAAGGGGCGGAAGGCGATGCCCATGGGGATGCCGTCCAGGCGGGTGGCGGTGACGCTGACCGGCTGGACCGTCAGCGGCCGGTCGCCGATGCGGCGGGCGGCGACGGCGAACAGCGCCGTCTTGAAGGGCAGGGTCCGGTTGCCGTCGCTGGAGGTGCCCTCGGGGAACAGGATCAGATTGTCGCCGGCGTCCAGGCGCGCGCCGATGTCGTCGCGCTGGCGATGCACCTCGCTGCGTGCCCGGCGTTCGACGAAGACGGTCCGCTGCAGCTTGGCGAGCAGCCCGAAGAAGGGCCAGCCGGCGACCTCGCTCTTCGCCACGAAGGAGCCGGGGATCACCGAGCCCAGCACCGTGATGTCGAGGTAGGAGGAGTGGTTGGAGATGAAGAGGACCGGCCCCTGTTCCACCCGCCGGCCGCGCACCCGCACGTCCAGCCCGATGATCCGCGCACAGGCCGCGTGATAGAAGCGCGGCAGCCGGTGGCGCAGCGGCAGCTTCAGCCACACGGCCAAGGCCTGCACCGGGATCAGCAGCAGCGTCCAGCCCAGGTAGACGGCAAGCCGCAGGGCGCCCCGGCCGGCCGAGCCGAGCGCCCGGTGCGTCGCGGTCATGGCGGCCTCAGCCCGTCTGGCCGTCGCGGCTGCGCCGCTCGTAATGCTTGTAGTACTTGTCGGTGACGAGGTCGGTCTTCACCACGATGCAGACGTCCGTGGTGTTGAACTGGTGGTCGATCACGGCACCGTCGCCGACGAAGCCGCCGAGCCGCAGGTAGCCCTTGATCAGCGGCGGCAGGATGGTCAGCGCCCGCTTCGGGTCGATGCGGTCGCGCTCCATCAGGTCCATGGAGACGTGACGCTCCGGCAGGGCGACCGGCCGCAGCGGCTCGGGCGCCAGATGGTGGTGGTGCAGGTAGGACAGCGGCTCGGCAAGCGCGCCGGGGTCGGTGCCGGGCAGGCTGGCGCAGCCGAACATCAGCGCGATGTCGTGCTGGAAGACATAGGCCGCGATGCCGCGCCACAGCAGCTGCATGCTGCCGCGGGTGCGGTAGCCGGCATCGACGCAGGAGCGGCCGAGCTCCAGCACCTCGCCCTCATAGGCGACGAGGCGGCTGATGTCGTACTCGTCGCTGGAATAGAAGCGGCCGGCCCTCTCCGCCGCCGGGCGGCGGATCAGCCGGTAGGTGCCGACCACCGACTCCGGCCCGTTGCCGCGGTCGTGGTCGATGACCAGCAGATGGTCGCAGACGGGATCGAAGGGGTCGAAGTCGCGCTCGCGCGCCGCCATCTCCGGCGAGGGCACGGCCGCCATCTCGTTGTAGAAGACGCGGTAGCGCAGCGCCTGCGCCCAGTCGATCTCGGCGTCGGACTCCGCCAGACGCACTTCGAGGGAGCCCATGCGCAGATCGGACGAACTGCCCTGGTCAATGCTGGTGTCAGCCATGCGACGGTTCGCTGCCATGGTTCGCGACGATGCGGAGCGCTGCCCCCGCGGCGCACGCGATGGCGTCTGCACCATCAGGGCCGCGGTTCGGGTTGCGTTCGCGTCGCAAGGGATACCACAAAAAGCCCGCCACCGGTCAACCGCATCGTCGTGGCCGCCCGGACGGGCCGGCGGGCCATCGCGCACCAGGCGCCGCCGCCCTGCGGGCTCCGCGCTCACGCGGATGCCGAGCGGAGCACGCCCGGCCGGCCGCGATCCGGGGACTGCCGGCCGGCGATGCCCCGTCCCTCCCCAGCCATCCCCCGACGCGCTTCGGCACCTCGACCGGCCGGATGCCGCGGGGGCGGCGCGAGGCCGGCGTCGGGTGACCGCGGCCCGTTTCAGGCCGCGCCGCGGCGGGCGCGGGTGCCCAGCCCGATCTGCTTGGCGAGCGAGCTGCGCTGGCGCGCGTAGTTCGGAGCGACCATCGGATAGTCGGCCGGCAGCCCCCAGCGGTCGCGATACTCCTCGGGCGTCATATTGTACGCCGTCTTCAGATGGCGCTTCAGCATCTTCAGCTTTTTGCCATCCTCCAGGCACACGATGTAGTCCGGAGTGACCGACTTCTTGATCGGCACGGCGGGCTGCGGACGCTCTTCCGTGACGGTCGGCTCGACACCGACGTTGGCGAGCGACTTGTACACCTGCTCGATCAGCGTCGGAAGATCGCCGACCGCCACTGTATTGTTCGAGACGTGCGCCGCGACGATCTCCGTGGTCAGAGACAACAACGCGTTGGAGGGGGAACCGGTGCTCATGTAAGCTTGCTCCGAGGCTTTGACTCCTCTCCATATAAAGTGGTTTTCTGCGCCGCGCAATATCCATCCTTTGCTCGTAAAGAGGAACCAGTGAGCCAGGAAAACTCCGCCGACTTGTTTTTGGACATCACCAACGAGGTGTGCCCGCTAACGTTCGTGAAGACAAAGTTGTTGGTCGAGCGGATGGCGGTGGGCCAGACCCTCGAAGTCCGGCTGAATGCGGGCGAACCCTTGGAAAATGTTCCACGATCCTTGGCCGAGCTGGGCCATACCATTCTAGCCGTCGGGGCCGAGACGCCGGACGACCCGGCCGGCGTCCACCGCCTGCGGGTGAAAAAAAATTAATGGCCGGCCGGGAGTGACGGGCCAGTGACGGCGTGGCGCAGCACAAGTGCAGCCACGCGTCCGTCCGCCCGCCTGTAGTAACCGGGGCGCCGGCCCACCGAATAGAATCCGCAAGTCTTGTAAAGCGCGCGGGCCGCGTCGTTGTCCTCGGCGACCTCCAGGAACAGCGCGGTGGCCCCCAGCCGGCCCGCCCCCTCCATCGCGGCTTCGACCAGCCGGCGGCCGAGCCCGCCGCCGCGGGCCTCCGGCAGCACGCCGATGGCCAGGATCTCCGCATCCTCCGCCGCGACGCGGGCCAGCACGAAGCCGACCGGCTGCTCCCCCGCCAGCGCCAGCACGGCGAAGCCGCCGGGCGGTCCGGCCAGCGTGGCGATCGAGGCGGCGTCCCACGGGTCGTCGGGAAAGCAGGCCCGCTGCAGGGCGGCGATGACCCCCGCCTCCAGCGGGCCGGCCGGCTGCAGGGTGACCGCTCCGCTCATCCGCCGGTTCCGACCGCGCCGGCGGCCCCCTTCGGCAGGGTGACGTCGGGCGGGCGCAGGTAGAAGGGCTCGGCCGGCAGCCCGGCCGGCCGCGCGGCGCCCAGCGCCGCGACCACCGCCGCGTCGGGCATCCCGCTGCCGGCGGCGAAGGCGGTGTCGGGCCGCCCGTCCAGCAGCGGCCGCAGGATCGCCGCGCCGTCCCCGGCGACGAGCAGCGGACCGTCCGGATGGAGGGCGGCCAGCCAGCCGGCGATCTCCGCCGGGGCGGGCATCGCCGGATCGCCGACCGGCTGCAGGGCGGCGTCGAACATCTGCAGGAAAGGCTCCGCCCGCCGGCTGTCGACCGCGACGAGGACGGGCCGGCCGGCCCGCTCCTCCGCCGCCAGCCCGTGGGCGATGGCGTCGAAGGTGGTGATGCCGATCACCGGCAGGTCGTGGGCCAGCGCGATGCCGCGCGCCGCCGCCAGCGCGATGCGCAGGCCGGTGAAGGCGCCCGGCCCGACGGTGACCGCGATGCGGTCGAGGTCGGCGAAGTCCACCCCGGCGTCGGCCAGGACGGCCTGGGCCATGGGAACCAGCACCTCCGCCTGGCCGCGGGCCATCGGCTCGCTGCGCCGGGCGGCGACGGGGCCGCCGGGGCGGGCGTCGTCCCACAGGGCCGCGGAACAGCCGGCCGTGGCCGTGTCGAGCCCCAGCACCTTCATCGTGCCGGACCACCGGCGCCGGACAGGCTTCGTGCTTCCATGATCGATGTCCCCTTGCATTCCAGGCGTCGCGGGGCAGGCCCGCTTGCGCATCCCCTTGCGCGCGATACCGCACAATCTGGCGGCTGCGCGGCTCCTCCGCAACCCGCTCCGCCCGCCCGCCCGGCGAGGCGGCGGCCGGTTCGCGATCCGTTCGGCCGCGAACCGTATGTTGCACGCGCGCATCGCCCGCCGACGCTTCGCCGCTGCGCTGTCCGGCGCGCTTGTTCCACGACACAAGGCTGTGCCACACCAGGAGAATCGATGTCCGGGCAGGGAGCGGCACCGGCCGCCCCCTGCCCTGCCGCGCGCCCGGACCGCAGGCCCGGCCACGAGCGGCCGTCTTCCCCGTTGCCTCCAGTGGGCCGCCATGCTGCTTCGCCCAACGCCTTTTCGTGCAATGCCGCCCGGCCCCCGGCTGTTCCGCCCGGGCTTCCTCGGCCGCGCCGCCAGGATGGTCGCCGCCGCGATGGGCCTGTGGGCCGCCTTCATGCCGGCGGCCGGGCGCGCCGCCGCCGCGGACGCCGCCATGCCGAGCGCGGTGGTCTTCGCCTATGACCGCTTCGGCGAGGACCAGACCCCCTCCGTCAGCATCCGCATCGACCAGTTCGAGGCGCATCTGGAGGAGCTGACCAGCGGCGACTACCAGGTGCTGCCGCTGCCGCGCATCCTGGAGGCGTTGCGCGGCGGCAAGCCGCTGCCCGACCGCGCCGTCGCCATCACCATCGACGAGGCCAGCCGCTCCGCCTTCCAGGAGGCCTGGCCGCGGCTGAAGGCGGCGGGGCTGCCCTTCACCCTGTTCGTCGCGACGGATGCGGTGGACCGCGGTTCCCCCAACCATATGAGCTGGTCGGAGATCCGGCAGCTCGCCGCGGCGGGCGTGACGATCGGCGCGCTCGGCACCTCCACCCAGTCGCTGGTGCCGCGCAGCCCCGGCGAGATCGCCGCCGACCTGCGCCGCATGGCCGACCGCATGAAGGCGGAGCTGGGCCAGCGCCCGGCGCTGTTCGCCTATCCGCAGGGCGAGTACTCGCTGGCCGTGCGCGACGTGGTGAAGGACCTGGGCTATGCCGCCGCCTTCGGGCAGCAGTCGGGCGTGCTCTATCCGCAGGCCGATCCCTGGGGCCTGCCGCGCTTCGTGATGAACGAGGCCTACGGCAGCGTCGACCGCTTCCGGCTGGCCGCCAACGCGCTGCCGCTGCCGGTATCCGACCTGACGCCGGACGACCCGCTGGTGACGGTCAACCCGCCGCCGCTGGGCTTCACGATCGGCGACGGGATCGGCGACAGCAGCCGGCTCGCCTGTTTCGCCGCCGGACAGGGGCGCACCGTGCTGGAGCGGGTGGCCGAGGACCGGGTGGAGGTCCGCATCAAGGACCCGCTTCCCCCCGGCCGCGCCCGCGTCAACTGCACCCTGCCGGCCGGCGAGGGCCGCTGGCGCTGGCTGGGCGTGCAGTTCCTGATCCCGGAATAACTCGGCCACCCACAAGAAAGCCCCCCGTCCCGGCGGGGAACGGGGGGCCTTTCCGGCAGCCGCGAACCGATGCGCTCAGCGCACGGCGCGAACCTCGACGACTTCCGGGATGTAGTGGCGCAGCATGTTCTCGATGCCGGCCTTCAGCGTCGCGGTGGAGCTGGGGCAGCCGGCGCAGGCCCCCTTCATCGACAGATACACCACCCCCTCCTCGAAGCCGTGGAAGGTGATGTCGCCGCCGTCCTGCGCCACCGAGGGGCGGACGCGGGTGTCCAGCAGCTCCTTGATCTGCTCGACGATCTCGGCGTCCTCGGCATTGCCCGCGGCGTGGCCGTCGCCGGCCTCCTCCAGCAGGACCGGCCGGCCGGCGGTGAAATGCTCCATGATCACGCCGAGGATCGACGGCTTCAGCAGGAACCAGTCCCTGGCGTCGGTCTTGGTGATGGTGATGAAGTCGGCGCCAAGGAAGACGCCGGCGATCCCGTCGATCTCGAACAGCCGGGCGGCGAGCGGCGAGCGGGCGGCTTCCTCCCGGGTCGGGAAGTCGGCGGTCCCGCGCCCGAGCACGTCGCACCCGGGCAGGAACTTGAGAGTCGCCGGGTTGGGCGTCTGCTCGGTCTGAATGAACATGGTGCTATCCTCCGTCGGCGCCGAAGATCACTGGCGGCGCAGGGCAAACTTGGGCAGAATCCGATGCCAGATCAAGCACCACGTCTTTGGGGTTATTTGCCGCCGTGACCGCCGCCCCCGCCGAGCTGCTGCCTGCGTCCGCACCGGACGGCGCCGGCGTGCCGGAGGCCGCCTCCGCCCAGCCCGTTCCACTGCCTGCTCCATTACCCGCCCCGCCTGCCGCCCGCGACCCGGCCGCCATCATCGACTGGCTGCTGCGCGAGGGGCGGGAGGTGCCGGACATCCCCGCCCTGGTCGACGCCTTCTGCCGCCGCCTGATCGACGCCGGGGTGCCGCTGTGGCGCGGGGTGTGGGCGCTGCAGCTCCTGCATCCGCAGATCCGCTCCATGCTCTATTACTGGCGCCGCGGCCGTCAGGCGGTGGAGACGGTGACCCGCCCGCACGGCACGGAGGTGACCGAGGCCTACCTGACCAACCCCTTCGCCGCCCTGATCGAGGACCAGGCGGAGGGGCTGCGCTACCGGCTGGAGGTGATGGAGCCGCCCTGGCCCTATCCCATCCTGGGCGAGCTGCGGGCGCAGGGCGCCACCGACTATGTGGCGATGGCCCTGCTGTTCACCGGCGGCCGGCGCAACGCCATGAGCTTCGCCAGCGACCGGCCCGGCGGCTTCTCCACCGGGGATCTCGCCCTGCTCGATGCCGCCCTGCCGGCGCTGGGGGCGGTGCTGGAGGCGATGGTGCTGCGGCGTTTGGCCGCGACGGTGCTCGACACCTATGTCGGCCACCGGACGGGTGCCCGCATCCTGTCCGGCGACATCCGCCGCGGCACCGGGGCGAATGTCCGCGCCGTGCTGTGGTACTGCGACCTGCGCGGCTTCACGCCGCTGGCCGACCGGCTGCCGCGGGAGGAGCTGATCGCCCTGCTGAACGGCTATTTCGAGTCGATGGGCGGCGCGGTGGAGGCGCATGGCGGCGAAATCCTGAAGTTCGTCGGCGACGCCATGCTGGCCCTGTTCCCGCTGGAGGACGGCGACTCCGACGGCGCGCGCGCCGCCGCCGCGGCCCTCGACGCCGCCACCGACGCGCTGGCCCGCATGGACCAGCAGAACGCCGAGCGGGCGGCCTGGGGCCAGCCGGTGCTGGAATGCGGCATCGCGCTGCATCTCGGCGAGGTGATGTACGGCAACATCGGCTCGGCCACCCGGCTCGACTTCACCATCATCGGGCCGGCGGTCAATCTGGTGACGCGGATCGAGGGGCTGTGCGAGCGGCTGGGGCAGCGGGTGCTGGCCTCCGCCGCGGTGGCCGCCGCCCTTCCCCCCGGCGGGCGGTCCCGCCATGTGCTGGCGCCGCTGGGCGCCCATCCGGTGAAGGGGCTGCGCG
The DNA here is from genome assembly GCF_003130795.1 of Azospirillum thermophilum. Classification (NCBI taxonomy): domain Bacteria; kingdom Pseudomonadati; phylum Pseudomonadota; class Alphaproteobacteria; order Rhodospirillales; family Azospirillaceae; genus Azospirillum; species Azospirillum thermophilum. Next base: position 311,297 of record NZ_CP029353.1, on the reverse strand, counting down.
ATCCGGTGGCGGTCTTCGGCCTGGCGGGGACCGCCCACCCGCATCCCCATCCCCACCCGGCCCTGCCGGCAGGCGGGGCACCGGGGGCGGGGCCGCCATGACGCCGCCCCACCGTCCGCGCCGCGGGGGCGTCCGCCGGTCGCGCATCGGCGCCGCGGCGGCCGTGGCGGTGGGGATCGGGCTGGCCGGGACGCCGGGTCTGCCGCGGGTGGTGAATGACGGGCTCACCGCCGGGCTCGGCGCCGGACTGCAGTTCGTGAAGGCCTACATGGTCTTCCTGACCGACCTGCTGCTGAACAACCTGAAGGTCGTCGCTATCGCCGCCGCCGTGCTTCTACTCGCCAAGCTGGCGAGCGGCCTCAGCCTGCAGCGCCGCCGGGCCGACGTGAGGAAATGGACCGAGCATGAGGACTGACGTGCCCGACACCGACGGCCCCGCCCCGACCTTCGCCCCGGCGCCCGCCCCGCCCCCGGCCGGCCGCGGGCCGGGACGCCGGTGCTGGCCGCCTGCGCCTTCGCGGCGGGCTGGTCGCTGATGATGCTGGAGATCCTGGGCGGACGGCTGATGGCCCCGCATTTCGGCTATTCGGTCCACCAGTGGGGCGCGGTCATCGGCGTGGTGATGGCCTTCATGGCGGCCGGCTACTGGATCGGCGGGCGGCTGGGCGACGGGCCGCGGGCGGTGCCGGCGCTGCGTGCCGCCCTGATCGCCGGGACGGCGGCGGCGGCGCTCACCCCCTGGATCGGCAGGCCGATGCTGGCCGACGCGGCGGAGCGGCTGAACGCCGCGGAAGGCGCGGTCTTCGGCGCGATGACGATCCTCGCCCTGCCCTCCTTCGTGCTGGCCATGGTGTCGCCGCTCTGCGCCGGGCTCAGCGCGCTGGCCGGCGGGGCGGCGGCGGGACGGGTCTATGCGGTGGGAACGGTCGGCAGCATCGGCGGCACCTTCTTCGCCGCCTTCTACGCCATCCCCGACCTCGGCGTGTCGCTCGGCTACGGGGTGGCCGCCGTGCCGCCGGCGCTGGCCGCCGCCGCCCTGGCGCTGGAGGCGGCGGGACGGACGCGGGCGGCCGGGACCCTGGCGCTCGCCCCGCTGGGGCTGCTGGCCGGCTGGGGCGCGGGCTGGAGCGAGGGGCAGGGCTTCGCGCTCTACCGCGAGACCCCCGACAACACGATCATGGTCCGCGAGGACGCGCAGGAGATCCGCCTGCACCTGAACGTCACCTGGGCGACCCAGTCGCGGCTGCGCAGGGACGGCGGGCCGACCGGCCTCTATTACGACCTGTTCCCGGCCCTGCCGGCGCTGGCCGGCACCGACGCGGCCGGCCGGCGGCGGGTGCTGATCCTCGGCCTTGCCGGCGGGGCGGCGGCGACCGGCATCCGGCGGTCCTGGCCGGACAGCGACCTGCTGGGGGTGGAGCTGGACCCGGAGGTGGTCGCGGTGGCGCGGGAGAGGTTCGCGCTGCCGCCGGAGGTGCGGGTGGCCGTCGCCGACGCCCGCCGCTTCGTCGAGCGCGACCGCGGCCATTACGACCTGATCGTCGTCGACCTCTACGCCACGGCGCTGATCCCCTTCTTCACCGCCACCCGCGAGTTCTTCGCGGCGGTGGAGCGGCGGCTGGCGCCCGGCGGGATCGTGGCGATGAACGTCGCCGCCCCGCTCGACCGCGACGCGCTGGTCGGCCCGCTGGCGGCGACCCAGGCGGCGGTCCTGCCCTCCGTCTTCGTGGCGGAGGCCGGGCGGGGCAACTGGCTGTTGCTGGCGACCAGGGAGCCGCGGACGGCGGAGGCGATGCGCGAGGCCCTGCGCAACGCGCCGCAACGGGTGCAGACGCCGGCCGCCCGCATCCTGGAAAGCCTGGCGGCGGCGGAGACGGCCGGCGGGCCGGTGCTGACCGACGATCTCAGCGACATCGACCGCCGCGGCCTGCGGGCCCTCTACGGCGGGTGACGCCCCGGCCGCCTGTTTCCCGGTCTCAGGTGATCGGGTCCAGGTCCTCGATCTTCAGCCCGCCCGGCACGATGGTCAGCGGGATGCGCAGGCGGGTCAGGCCGCGGCCGGTATAGTAGGTGATCAGCGGGCCCGGCCCCTCCGGATCGGTGCCGGCGGCGAGCACGAGGATCGAGATGCTCGGTTCCTCGTCGATCAGGGCCAGCACCTCGTCCCGGCGGTTGCCTTCCCGGACATAGAGCGCCGGAAGCGCACCGGTGAGCTGGTTGACCTCGCGCGCCAGCTTCTGCAGCTTCTGCTCCGCCTCGTTGCGCTGCTCCTCGCGCATCAGGGTCTCGACGGCGCCCCAATGCTGCATCTCGCCCGGCTCGATGACGTAGAGCAGCGCCACCTTGCCGCCCGACTTGCGGGCGCGCAGACAGGCATAGCGCAGCGCCACCTTCAGCTCCGGGCTGTCGTCGACCACGACCAGGAAGATACGCACCGGCTTCGCGTCCGGAGCCGGATCGGGCGACGCGGTGGTGTCGGTCATGTCTCATCCTCCCAAACCTGACGCACTGACGTCCTGCGAGATTGTTCTTATACGGCTTTTCGAGCTCAAACTCTTCTGAAGGCGGCCCCGGCCAGCCAGCCGGCGGCGATCGCCCCCACCACGGCGATGATGCCGTAGGTTACCGGGCGATGGCGGGCGATGTCGAACACCTCGGCGCTGAAGCCGATCTTGGAGACGACCAGCGGCGTGGTCTGGGCGCTGACCACCTCGCCGTCGCGGATCAGCAGGGCCTCCACGCTGTAGAGTCCGGTCGGCACGTTGGCCGGGAAATAGATGTTGGTGCGGAACAGCCGCTCGCCCAGGAAGGCGACCTGCCCGAAGGCGAGGGCGTAGAGCCCGGCGCGCTGCTTGTTGCGGATGAGCGCGGCGCGGAAGGCGGCGACCTCCTCCGGCGGCAGCCCCTCGGCCTGCGGGCCGAGCTGCAGGTGCGGCAGCCCGATCTGGTGGCGCTCCAGCACCGGGCGTCCGACGAGCTGGTCGAGCGGGCGGCTGGTCGCCACCGTGTAGAAGCTCGGCACCTGCTCGAACCGCAGGCTCTCGGTATTGACCCAGATGCCGGCGACGCGGTCCTTGCGGCGGACGACGGCCGGGACGCGCGGGCCGGTCACCACGATGGCGACGTCGCCCGCCCCGTCGGTGGTGCCGAACAGCACGACCTCGGTGCCGGTGAAGCCGGTGGTGATGGCGATCAGGTGGCTCGACAGGTCGGCCAGAAGCTGCTGGCCCCAGACGTTGGCGGCCAGCGTGACGCCGGCCAGCAGCCCGCACAGCCCCGCCGCGATCCGGATCAGCAGGCGGCGGCCCATCAGGGAGCCCCGACCGTCAGCGTATAGAGATCCGCGGGGACCGCCACCAGATCCCAGGCCAGCTTCGCCGCGACCGTCACCACGATGCAGGACAGGATCAGACGCGCGTGGTCGCCGCGCAGCCGCGTGCCGACCCTGGTCCCGAACTGGGCGCCGATGACGCCGCCGATCAGCAGAAGCAGGGCCAGCATGACGTCGACCGTCTGGTTGGTCGCCGCCTGCAGCAGCGTCGCCATCGCCGTGGTGAAGATGATCTGGAACAGCGAGGTGCCGGCCACCAGCCCGGTCGGCATGTTCAGCAGGTAGATCATCGCCGGCACCAGCAGGAAGCCGCCGCCGATCCCCATGATCGCCACCAGCATGCCGCCGACCGCGCCGATCCCCGCCGGCAGCAGGGCCGAGATGTAGAGCTTGGAGCGCTGGAAGCGCATCTTCATCGGCAGGCCGTGCAGCCAGATGTGCCGGTGCAGCTTGCCGCGGCTGGCGGTGGGGGCGCGGCGGCGCAGCACGGCGCGGCTGCTCTCCACCAGCATCATGCCGCCGATGACGCCGAGGAAGACGACGTAGGACAGGCCGATGGCGACGTCGATCTGGCCGATCCGCTGCAGGATGCCGAAGATCCAGACGCCGACCGCGGTGCCGATCACGCCGCCGACCAGCATCACCACGCCGAGCTTGACGTCCACGTTGCCGCGGCGCCAGTGGGCGAGCACGCCGGACACGCTGGCGGCGACGAGCTGGTTCGCCTGGGTGCCGACCGCGACGGCCGGCGGAACGCCGATGAAGATCAGAAGCGGGGTCAGCAGGAAACCGCCGCCGACGCCGAACATGCCGGACAGGAATCCGACCAGCCAACCCATGCCGAGCACGAGCAGCGCGTTGACCGACATCTCGGCGATCGGCAGGTACACTTGCATGGGTAGCAGCTTACCCCAGCGTACGGCCCCAAGGAAGAGCGGGGGGAGGAGTACGCCGCCCCTCCCCCCTTAAGGGTCAGAGCAGCCCCTTGGCAACCGCCAGCGTACGCAGGTCGGCCTCCGGACGGGCGCCGACATGGCTGATCACCTCGCCGGCCGCGATGGCGCCCAGCCGGCCGCAGACGGCCGGGGAGAGGTCGCGGGTGAAGCCGTAGAGGAAACCGGCGGCATAGAGGTCGCCCGCCCCGGTGGTGTCCACCACATGCTCCACCGGTTCGGCCGGGACCTCGACGACGGAGCCGTTGGTGACGATGACCGAGCCCTTCTCGCTGCGGGTCAGGGCCGCGACCTTGCCCAGCCGCTTCACCGCCTCCAGCGCGTCCTCGAACCGGTCGGTGCCGTAGAGCGCGCCGATCTCATGCTCGTTGGCGAACAGCACGTCGACGTGCTTCTCCACCAGATCGACGAACTCCGCATGGTGGCGGTGGACGCAGAAGCTGTCGGAGAGCGACAGCGACACCTTGCGGCCGTTGGCGTGCGCGATCCCGGCCGCCTTGCGGAAGGCCTCCTTGGCGCGGGGCGGATCCCAGAGATAGCCCTCCAGGTAGGTGACCTGCGAGGCGGCGATCAGCGCCTCGTCGATATCCTCCGGCCCCAGCTCGACGCAGGCGCCGAGATAGGTGTTCATCGACCGCTGGGCGTCCGGCGTCACCAGGATCAGGCAGCGGGCGGTCGGGGCGCCGCCCTGCAGCGGCGCCGTCTCGAAATGGACGCCCGAGGCGCGGATGTCGTGGCGGAAGACCTGGCCGAGCTGGTCGTCGGCGACCTTGCCGACATAGGCGGCCTTGGCGCCGAGCAGCGCGACGCCGGCGATGGTGTTGCCGGCCGATCCGCCGGACACCTCGATGCCCGGACCCATGCGGCCGTACAGCTCCTCCGCGCGGGCGGTGTCGATCAGGGTCATCGCCCCCTTCTCGATCCCGTTGGTGGCGAGGAAGGCGTCGTCGGCGTGGGCGATCACGTCCACGATGGCGTTGCCGATGCCGGTGACGTCGTAGGCGGCCGAAACCATGGGCACTCCTTGAATGACTGAAGGGGGGATGACGGAAGGGGTTGGGGCGGGGAGAGCGCGTGCGCCGGTCGCGGAGTATAGCCGCGGCACGACCGTTCACAAGCGCGGCGCGGCACGAGTGGCTTGCATCATGAAAGTGACTGTGGAATGGTCGCGCCATGCGACGCACACGCCTCGACGACTCCTCCTGCCCGATCGCCCGCTGCGTGAGCCAGGTGGGTGACTGGTGGTCGATCCTGATCCTGCGCAACGCCTCGATGGGGCAGACGCGCTTCGACGATTTCCAGCGCGGGATCGGCATCGCCCCCAACATCCTGACCCGGCGGCTGCGGACGCTGGTGGAGGCCGGACTGCTGGAGCGCATCCGCTACCAGGACCATCCGCCGCGCCACGAGTACCGGCTGACCGGCAAGGGACGCGACTTCCTGTCGGTTCTGATCGCCATGGCCGACTGGGGAAACCGCTGGCTGATGCCGGCCGGGGCCTTCCGCATCCGCTCGACCGAGACGGGGGAGCTGGTCGAGCCGGTGCTGATCGACCGCAATACCGGACGGCCGATCACGGCCGAAGGGATCAAGGTGGAGCTGGCGCCGGCCGCCCCCGACCGAGCCCCCGGTCCGGAAACCGGTCCGGGCCGCGAAGACTGACGAAAGGACGAATGGAATGAGACGAGTCGTGGTGACCGGCCTCGGCGCCGTGACGCCGCTGGGAGCCGGGGTGGAGCGGAGCTGGGGCGCCCTGCTGGACGGGCGCAGCGGCATCCGCGCCGTCCGGGGGGTGGAGGCGGCCGACCTGCCCTGCCGCATCGCCGGCCATGTCCCGGCCGACGGGGAGGGCGCCTTCGACGCGGACCGGCTGGTTCCGCCCAAGGACCAGCGCAAGATGGACCGCTTCATCCTGCTGGCGCTCGCCGCCGCGGAGGAGGCGGTGGCCGACTCGGGCTGGCGCCCGGCGGACGAACAGGGGCAGGAGCGCACCGGCGTGCTGATCGGCTCGGGCATCGGCGGCCTGCCGGGGCTCGCCGAGTCGGCCCTGACCCTGCACGAGAAGGGGCCGCGCCGGATCTCCCCCTTCTTCGTGCCGTCCAACCTGATCAACCTCGCCGCGGGCCACGTGTCGATCCGCCACGGCTTCCGCGGGCCGAACCATGCGGTGGTCACCGCCTGCGCCACCGGCGCCCATGCCATCGGCGACGCCGCGCGGCTGATCGCCTTCGACGATGCCGACGTGATGCTGGCCGGCGGGACGGAGGCGGCGATCTCCCGGCTGGGGCTGGCCGGCTTCTGCGCCGCCCGCGCCATGTCCACCGGCTTCAACGACACGCCGGAGCGCGCCTCCCGCCCGTGGGACCGCGACCGGGACGGCTTCGTCATGGGCGAGGGCGCCGGCGTGCTGGTGCTGGAGGAGCTGGAGCATGCCCGGCGCCGCGGTGCCCGGATCCTCGCCGAGGTGACCGGCTACGGCCTGTCGGGCGACGCCTATCATATCACCGCCCCGGCGGAGGACGGCGACGGCGCCTTCCGCGCCATGCGGGCGGCGGTGAAGCGGGCCGGGCTGGCGCCCGACGCCATCGACTACGTGAACGCCCACGCCACCTCGACCCCGGCGGGCGACCCGGTGGAGATCGCGGCGGCCAAGCGGCTGTTCGGCGACCATGCGCGGGCGCTCTCGATGTCCTCCACCAAGTCGGCGACCGGCCATCTGCTGGGGGCGGCCGGGGCGGTGGAGGCGATCTTCGCCATCCTGGCCCTGCGCGACCAGGTGGCGCCGCCGACCCTGAACCTGGAGTCGCCGTCGGAGGGCTGCGACCTCGACCTCGTTCCCCTGCAGCCGAAGCAGCGGCGGATCCGCCACGTCCTGTCCAACTCCTTCGGTTTCGGCGGCACCAACGCGGCGCTGGTCTTCAGTGCTCCGGCTTAAACGCGGCTGAAAGGACGGCAAGCCAAAAAGAGGGGGCCCAAAAAGAGGGGACCGGTCCTGGAAGTGCCGGGCGGGACGGCGTAGATATGCTGCCGCCGGCCCCGTCCGGGGCCGCGGCCCTCCTCCACGTCAGCAGGCCTCCCGGATGATCCGCGCGCTGATCCTCGCCTTCAACCAGCTCACCGACCCGCGGTCGCGCCGCGTGGTGTGGATCGGCGTGCTGTCGGCCGCGGCGGCCTACGGGCTGCTCGCCGCCGCCGTCTGGTGGGCGCTGTTCCACACGCCGCTGACCGGCTATGCCTGGGTGGACTGGATGCTCGACCTGCTGGGCGGGCTGGTCGTGCTGGTGCTGGCCTGGATCCTGTTCCCCTCCACCGTCGGCGTCCTGTCCAGCTTCTTCCTGGACGAGGTGCTGGAGCGGGTGGAGGCGCGCCACTATCCCCATCTGCCGGCGCCCCGCCGCACCGGCCTGACCGAGGAGCTGCTGACCGGGCTGCGCTTCCTCGCCGTGGTGCTGGGGGTCAACATCCTGGCGCTGCCGCTCTACCTGATGGCGCCGGGGTTGAACCTCGTCGTCTTCTATGTCGTGAACGGCTATCTGCTGGGACGGGAGTATTTCGAACTGGTGGCGATCCGCCGGATGGGTGCGCGCGAGGCGCGGGATCTGCGCCGCGCCAAGCCGTTGAAACCTTTTTCGGCCGGGGTCATCATCGCCTTTCTTTCGACAATTCCGTTCGTCAACCTGCTGGTGCCCGTGGTCGCCAGCGCCTTCATGGTCCATGTCTTCCAGTCCATGAGAGGCCCCTTGCGGCAGGGCGGATGACCGTGTTACGCCCGCCCCTGGGCCCCTCCGGGTTTTTCGTCTTCGGGCAGACCGGAGGATGACGCCGTCATCCGATGACGCCTTGAAGTCCAGCCTTCATCCCAGCCACATTCACTCGATTGGGGGATCGATCTTCATGCTGTTCGGACGAAAGACTCCACCCGCGGGGGCGCCGAAGGCAGACGGTGCCGACGCGGCCAGGCAGGCTCCGGTACCGAACCAGGCGCCGCCCCAGGCGCCCGCCCAGTCTTCGGGTCAGGCTCCGGGCCTGGCGGCCCACGCCCCGACCAGCGCCTCACCGCTGGGCACCCTGCCCGGCGCGGTTCCGGCCGCTCCCTCGCCCATGCGCACGATGCCCGGCGAACCGTTCTCCGACAGCAGCTCCGAAAGAAGCTCCGACAAGGGATCCGCGATGAACACCAGCATGCCGAAGCCCCCGACCACCCCTGCCGCCGGCATGAAGACGGACATCCCGCGCCGCGTCGTCGACGTCCCCGGTGCCGTGCCGCGCGGTGCCGCCGCCCCGGCCGCCACCCCGGCCGCCGCAGCCGCTCCGGCTCCCGCCACCCCGGCGACCGAGCAGCGCCGCCTGATCGTCGGCCGCGACATCTCCCTGTCGGGCGAGATCGGCTCCTGCGACGTGCTGGTCGTCGAAGGCACGGTGGAGGCCAAGCTGCGCGACGGCCGCAACATCGAGATCGCCGACGGCGGCCTGTTCAAGGGCTCGGTGGAGATCGACCAGGCCGACATCGGCGGCCGCTTCGAGGGCGAGCTGTCGGTCCGCGGCCGTCTGACCGTGCGCGCCACCGGCAAGATCACCGGCTCCATCAAGTATGGCGAGCTGGCGGTGGAAGCCGGCGGCCAGCTGGTCGGCGACATCCAGATCCTCGGCGCGGCCAAGCCGGCGGCAGCCGCCCCGGCCGCCACCCCCGCGGCCGAGCCGGCCCTGGCGGCCGCCACCGCCTCGTAAGAGGTCCGCAGGTAAGGATGCGGAGGGGCGGCAAACGCCGCCAAACGCTCCGCAACGGCATCGAAGCCCGGCCGCGGCCCCCGCCGCGCCGGGCTTTTTGCCGTCACCGCCCCGCCAGGAACCCGAGCAGGGCATCCGCCAGCGCCTCGGGCGCCTCCTCGGCCATGTGGTGGCCGCAGTCGAGGCCATGGCCGCGCAGGTCGGGCGCCCAGGGCCGCCAGACCGCCAGCACGTCGCCGTAGAGTGCCTCCAGGTCGTCGCGCCGGGACCACAGCGCCAGCACCGGGCAGCGCAGGGTGCGGCCGGCGGCGCGGTCCTCCTCGTCGTGGCGGCGGTCGATGCCGAGGCCGGCGCGGTAATCCTCCATCATGCCGTGGACGGTCGCCGGATCATGGATGGCCGCGCGGTAGTCGCGGTAGGCCTCCTCCCCCATCGCCTCCGGCGATCCGCCGTACCAGCCGTCCGGGTCGGCGAGGATGGCGCGCTCCGGCTTGTCCGGCTGGGCGAAGAAGAACCAGTGCCACCACGCCCGGGCGAAGCGCTCGTCGCAGCGTTCCAGCGCCTCGACGATCGGCACGCCGTCCAGCACGGCGAGGCGGGTGACCCGCTCCGGATGATCCATCGCCATGCGGAAGGCGGTGTAGGAGCCGCGGTCGTGGCCGGCGACGGCGAAGCGCCCGAAGCCCAGGTGCCGCATCAGGGCCACCCCGTCCGCCGCCTTCGCCCGCTTGGAGGAGCCGGCATGGTCGGGGCTGTCGGGCGGCTTGGACGACCGGCCGAAGCCGCGCAGGTCTGGACAGACCACGGTGTGGCGGCGGGCCAGCAGCGGGGCGACGCGGTGCCAGGTGGCGTGGGTGCGGGGATGGCCGTGCAGCAGCAGGACCGGCGGGCCGGACCCGCCGTGGCGGACGCGCAGGGTCGCCCCGGGCAGCGCGACCGACTCGAGTCGGAATCCCTCGAACACCAGCGATCCTCCCTCCCCGTTCCTGCCGGGACCCGTCACCGGTGGAAACCGGGCGGGGGAGGAGACGGTTCCGGGACCGTGCCGGCGGACGGGCCTCAGGCGGCCGGTTCGGTCGGGATGGCCGCCTTGGCCCTGGCCGTCTTCGTCTTGCCCGTTCCGTTTTGGCCCGTTCCGTTCTGGCCCGTCCCGTTCTGGCCCGTCTTGTCCTTGTAGGCGCAGAGGTCGGCGACCGGGCAGGCCGGGCAGTCGGGCTTGCGCGCCTTGCAGACATAGCGGCCGTGCAGGATCAGCCAGTGGTGGGCGTGCCGGCGGTAGGGCTTGGGCACCACCTTCAGCAGCTTCGCCTCCACCGCGTCCGGGGTCTTGCCGGGGGCGAGGCCGGTGCGGTTGCCGACGCGGAAGATGTGGGTGTCCACCGCGATGGTCTCTTCCCCGAAGGCGACGTTGAGCACCACGTTGGCCGTCTTGCGCCCGACGCCGGGAAGCTGCTCCAGCGCCTCGCGGTCGCGCGGCACCTCGCCGCCATGGTCGCGGAGCAGGATCTCCGACAGCCCGATGACGTTCTTGGCCTTGGTGTTGAACAGGCCGATCGTCTTGATGTAGCCGCGCAGCCCCTCCTCCCCCAGCTCCAGCATCTGCTGCGGGGTCCGGACGACGGCGAACAGCGGGCCGGTCGCCTTGTTCACGCCGACGTCGGTCGCCTGGGCCGACAGCACGACGGCGACCAGCAGCGTGTAGGGATTGACGTATTCCAGCTCGCTCCTCGGCTCCGGATTGGCGGCGGCGAGGCGGCGGAAGAACTCCTGGACGGCGGCGGGCTTCATGGAGCGCAAGCATAACGGCCCCCGCCGGCCGGGGCAAAGCCTCCGCGCATTGTTTCTTCCTGTCGCCAAATGAGGGTTTTCGCTGATTGCCCGGAAGGAATAGTCCCTATATCAAAAGACTCTGATACACTGGGTGCCATCCCTGTCTGATTCCGGCCGGATCAAGAGCAGGCCGGATGGCGCGGAGCGGTTGGAGAGCGGGAATGGGTGCCGTGTCCATCGAAACCCCGACCTGGGGACTGCACGTCCACCTGGAAGGGGAACTGTCGCTGGAAGAGCGCGACGAGATGGCCCGCCGGGTGGAGCAGGCCTGCCTCGCCCTGGCCGGACGCGGAACGCCGTGGTCCAGCCTGCTGGAGCTGGACGGCTTCCAGGTCGACCGGTTCCGGCCGGAGGTGGTGGTCCGGCTGATGCGTCTGGGGCGCGACTGCGGCCATGTCCGCATGGCGCTGGTGATGACCGACTGGACCTGGGCCTGCCGCTTCGCCGACGCGATG